>CAXYKQ010000118.1:0-6644 GCA_964277835.1 uncultured Edaphocola sp.
ATATGAAGAAGACCTTTCGGCGGAAGTGGATGCGCAAATATTCATCTACAAGCTGAACGAAAAGGTCGTGGCTTGTCTCCTGGCCCTACCGGTTGATGTTGCCTCTATCCGCCTGAAGCAAATGGCGGTGGCCGCACCCTACCAGGGAAAAGGAATTGGTAATAAACTGATGTTGGCCGCTGAAGCGTTTGCGAAAGAAAGAGGTTTCGGCAACATATATTTTCATGCCCGCGAAAGTGCGCTCCCTTTCTACGAAAAGCTGGGATATGAAATACAAAGTGATACTTTTGAAGAGGTTGGCATCCCGCATAAAAAGATGGGAAAAATCCTGTAATTATTATGGCAAAGGCGAGAAAAGAAAAAGTAGATACATTAGCCGATTTTAACCGCATCCTTTCGGTTTTAAAAAGCAAACAATACAGTCCTTTCTACCTCTTGGAGGGAGAAGAGTTTTATTATATAGATCAGCTGATCGATTTTTTTGACGGGCAAATATTAGATGCCGATCAAAAAGATTTCAACCTGATGACCCTTTATGGTAAAGACAGCGAATGGTCGGACGTGGTGAATGCCTGTTCCCGCTTCCCTATGTTTGCCGAGCATACCATCGTTATCCTGCGCGAGGCCGTTCAGATGAAAAACCTGGATGAGCTGATCCCTTATTTCAAACAACCGACCGGCTCTACCCTGCTCATCATTGACTACAGGGGAAAAGAGACCAACTCAAAAGATAAATGGGCAAAGGTCCTGGCCGATAATAACGCGGTTATCTTTAAAAGCCAGAAACTTTCGGAAAGCGAAGTGCCCACCTGGATCCAGCAGTACGGCGGGATGCAGCAATTGAAGATAGAAAGAGAGCAGGCCGAAACCTTAGCCGCTTACCTCGGTAATGACCTGCAAAAGATCACCAATGAGCTGGATAAGGTAAAGATCAACGAACCCAACCTGGGCGCCTTAACCCCGGAACTCATTGAAAAGTACATTGGCATCAGCAGGGATTATAATTTCCTGGACCTGCCTAAAGTGATTTTCCAGAATGATACGGTAAAGCTCAGCCGTATGTTGACCTACTTCGTGGCCAACCCTAAAAGTGCCCCGCTACCGCCTTTGGTTGCCACCTTTTACACCTTTGCCGACAAGATTTACCGCTGCTACAGCGTACCTAATGATTTCAATAATCCCGACAGCAAATCCCTTTATTACTACCGGGAGTATGCGGCGAAATTTAATGTTGAAACGATTCATCGCTTTATCGTTTTACTGAACGACCTCGCCCTGAAGACGGTGGGTATCGGTACCGGTGCGAAAAACGATGGCGAGATCCTGAAAGAAATGGTGGCCAAACTGATCCTCACTTTATACCCGAAAGGAAACTGATATTTATCCATACAACACACTAACCCTGATAAAATATGAACTTAGATATAAGCGGTAAAAATGCATTGGTCGCCGGAAGTACGCAAGGCATCGGCCTGGCCATCGCAAAAGAATTAGCTTTGTTGGGCGCCAACTGCACCCTGATTGCCCGCAACGAAGAAAGCCTGAAACAGGCCGTGAGCAGCCTGGATGCAAGCAGCGGGCAGGTGCATGACTACCTGGTGGCCGATTACAGCGATTATAAGCAAGTGGCGCAGACCGTGCAGGACTACGTGGCCAACAAAACCATGCATATCCTGATCAATAACAGCGGCGGACCGGCTGCAGGCCCCATAGTAGAGGCTACGCCTGAGGCATTCCTAAATACCTTCCAGCAACACCTGATCTGTAACCAGCTGGTGACACAAGCCTTGATCCCCGGCATGAAAGCGGCTGCTTATGGTCGTATCATCAACGTAATTTCCACTTCTGTGAAAATACCGCTGAAAAACCTCGGCGTTTCCAATACGGTGAGAGGTGCAGTAGCCTCCTGGGCAAAAACAATGAGCAATGAACTGGCGCCTTTTGGGATTACGGTAAATAATGTGTTACCCGGCGCTACGGAAACAGCCCGCTTAGGCAGTATCATTGACAATAAAGTAAATAAGACCGGGATGGATAAGGAGGAAGCTGTAAATGAAATGATCAGCGAAATCCCAATGAAACGCTTTGGCAAACCAGAAGAAATCGCTTCCCTTGCCGCTTATTTATGCGCCCCGTCTGCAGCCTATATTACCGGCGTGAGCATCCCGGTTGATGGGGGTAGAACAGGAAGTTTATAAATAACGAGTAACCGCTATATTAACTATCTTTACCTTTAAACCGGTTATGCAGCGCATTTTATTCTTATTAGCCTTTACATTTTCCACAACGCATAGTATCGCTCAGCAATTGTTTGAGCTAAAGAAAGGCGTTGTGGAATTTGTTTCAGATGCCCCCCTGGAAGTGATAACCGCCCGTTCAAAAAAGCTGACCGGCTTACTGGACATCAGTAAAAAACAATTTGCCTTTAAGGTCGAGATGTATTCCTTTGATGGCTTTAATAATGCCATGCAAAAAGGCCATTTCAATGAAAATTATATGGAGAGCAGTACTTATCCCCTGGCCGTTTTCAAAGGTAAAATAATAGAAGATATAGACCTGGATCATAAGGGTACTGTCACCGTGCGGGCGAAAGGTAAATTCATGGTGCACGGCGTGGAGCAGGAAAGGATAATCCCGGTTACTTTAAAGGTCGGAGCGCAGCGTACGGTATCCGTCCACAGTAAATTCAATGTGATGCTGACCGATCATAATATAAAAATACCTAAAGTCGTGATCGAAAAATTGTCCCCGGAGATCTGGGTGACGGTAAACGGCATTATGACCGAAAAGCGTTGAGATGAAACTGTTCTTTACCGCAATTTTTCTTTTTGTATTGCTGTCGCCTGGAACAGGCGAGGTGCGTGCGGAAGCCCCGCTCTCAAAAACCTTCTGGCTGGAGGAAGAAAATACGGCCGTCCGGGTGAACCAGCTGTGCATGGATCATCAATCTTATATCTTCCTGGCAACCGACAAAGGTTTGTTCCGGTTTAACGGGGCTAAGTTCACCAGGATCGGGAGCCCGGTAAAGAGCCCGGTTACAGCAGTAGCTGCTTATGGGAATCAAATATGGCTTGCTTATAAAAACGGCACCTTAGGTACCGTACAAAATGATTCCGTCTTAGCCCTTGACTTACCTGCGCCCTACGGAAGTGCAGAGGTCAAATGCTTGTTGCCGCAGGAAGGTAATGTTGTGTGGATCGGTACCGATAATGGCCTGTATCGCTATGGTGATCGGCAAGTACAGTACTTCAATACCGACAGGGGCCTCTCCGATAATTTTATTTACCAGGTCATCAGGAGTAGTAACGGTCATATTTGGCTGGCTACAGACTATGGCCTTAATGAATTAATTCCCGATCAAAAGACATTCCGCGTAAAGCAGTACCGCACCAAAGACGTGCTTGGAGATGATATCGTCAGTGCCATGACATTGCTCAACAGCACCGAGTTACTGCTGGGAGCTGAGAAGGGAAAACTGGCCCGGTTCAATATAAATACCAAACAACTGAGCGCTTTAAAACTATCCCGGCAGCCTTCAGGACAAATCCTCAGTTTGTTAGCCCCTAACGATAAAGAGATTTGGTTCGGTACCATCAACGCAGAACTCTGGCACCTGGATGTTTTGAACAGAGATTCCTGTACCGCCCGCAAAGTTTCCTTACCTCAGCGAGTGATCACAAGCCTGTTGGCTGATCAATCAGGTAATATCTGGGCAGGCAGCCATACCGGCTTGAATAACCTGAGTAGCCGGTATATGGAAAGCATAGAACTGCCGGCCCCCTACCGCCTGAGTGATCTTACTGCTTTAGCGATTGATGCGCATAATAGCTACTGGCTTGCCTTAGGCAAAGACCTTTACCAATACGGCAAGGAAGAGAAAATGATAAAAGTGCAGTCTTTTCCCAGTAAGATCAGCGTGCTGCATTTTGATGACGCAACCGGCTTATGGTTGGGTACTTCGGCCAATGGTTTATGGTGGAAGCGGGAAGGAAGCAAAAACTTTGAGCAACCTGCAGCCTTTAAGAATAGTAGTGACGGTATCCTGAGTATGACCACCCTGCCGGCTTGTTTATGGGTGGCGGGCTTAAGTGGTTTGCATAGTTATGAAATCGAAGGGAATCGTATTCGAAGGGCGCAAATATTTAAAGATCAGGAAAAGGTAAGCGGGGAGTACATTTACAGGTTAGTGGCCGATCAGCAGGGTAATTTGTGGATGGCCACAGATGGCTCCGGCATCAGCTTTTTAGGTAAGAAGCGAAGGTTCGCGAATTGGCCTACGCTGGGACCAGAGCAGGAAAATGTGATCTATAGCCTGACTACTGCGACAAAAAATGGCGTATGGGCAGCGAGCATGAACAATAATATTTACACGCTCCATGGTTCGCAGTGGCTATTATTTAAATCCGCTGAGACCGGTCACACGATTACATCATTAAGCGTCAATCAAAGCGGGCAATTGATAGCCGGCTACCAGAACTGCGTGGACCTTTGGTACCCGGACCAAAAGCTGTATCGCCACATTAATAACCACCTGGGTGTGGGAATCGATAGCTTCAGTCACTTGCTCAACATAGCCGCTAAAGACCCGGAGGGTAGTGTATACCTGCCTTATAACCGCGGCTTGCTCTGTTTTAAAAACCAGGAACAAACTTTTGATATCAGGCCGGGGGTAACCCTCAGAGCGGTGTTGGCCAATTCTGTACAATTGGCGGGTCGGGAATCAGTCCTGGAGGCAGGAGATTACCTGCTCAATTTTTATTACGATGCGGTCTGTTATACCAACCCTGAAAACCTGCATTACCGTTTTCGTTTAGAGGGCTATAGCGATGAATGGATCTACACCAGGGACCTGGAAGCGGTATTTCCGAAATTGAAATGGGGTACTTATACCTTTCGCGTCCAGGCTAGTCTCAACACTGATTTCAGTAATGCTAAAGAGGCAAGTTATTCTTTTACTATAGCTACGCCCTTAATCAACCAGAGAGCGTTCCAGGTGCTTTTATTATTGGGCGTGACCGGCCTGTCTGTTTTCATTATAAAATGGAGAGAACGCAGGATGAAACGTATGGCGCAATTGAAAGAAGAAAAACTGAAATTTGAATTCGAATACCTGAAAAGCCAGGTCAATCCGCATTTTTTATTCAATAGCCTGAATACACTTACCGGGCTGATAGAAGAGGACCAACACAGTGCTGTGCTGTATACAGAACGCCTGTCCGACCTGTACCGGCATTCTATCGTCTCTTACAGGAAAGATAAAGCCAGCCTGGCTGAAGAGATTGAATTATTAAATGCTTATATTTATATTCAGGAAGCCAGGTTTGGAAAAGCATTAAAAATAAAAGTATCGGTAACGGAGGCGCAGCAAGCCACCTATTTTCTGCCGATGATGGCCTTACAACTTGTCGTAGAGAATGCTATTAAGCATAATGTCGTCAGCCACTTGCAACCACTGGAAGTTGAGGTGTTCGTTAAAGAAGAAACGTTGCTGGTGATGAATAAGATCAATCTTAAAATAAGCGGGGAAAGTCATGGCGGCATAGGCCTTAAGAATATAGAGCGCCGTTATAAAATGCTGAGCGGCCTTAGCATGGTTTACGGAGCTGAGGAGGATTACTGGATCGTTAAACTCCCTTTGTTAAAGTAAATATGAAAATCCTGATCATAGAAGACGAATTACCGGCTTTTAAAAGACTGGCAAAACTCATCGGGGAGCTGATCCCTGAGGCGGATATTGCCGGCCCTGTAGACAGTGTACAGGCGGCAAAGGCCTGGTTCCTGCAACATGCAGCACCCGACGTATTGTTTACGGACATACAACTTGCAGACGGCAATACATTTGATTTCATTAAAACGGTGCAGCCTGCCTGCCCTATCATCTTCACGACAGCTTATAATGAATATGCGTTACAGGCTTTTGACACAACCGGGCTGGACTACCTGTTGAAACCGATAAAGAGAGAAGACCTCAACCGGGCCTTAAGCAAATTACGCAGCTTTAAAAGCTTTTTCCGGCAGGATAAAAACGAAATCTTAAATCCCGGTTACCGCCAACGCTTTATGGTACGGTTCGGCGATCGTATAAAAACCATAACCCTGGACGAGATCGCTTATTTCTACAGCGAACAAAAGACAACGTTCATTAAAACCAAAAGCGAAAAGTCTTACCCTATAGATGCCAACCTGGATAGCCTGGAGCAGCAGACAGATCCCCGGCAATTTTTCAGGATCAACCGGCAGTTCCTGGCCAGCCTGGATGCCATTGCCGACATCAAAGTGCATACAAAAGGGAGAGTAATCCTTTCTTTACAACCCGGTGTAAAAGAGGCACCTGTTGTAAGTTCTGAAAAAGCGGCCTCCTTCAAAAATTGGATTTCCGGTAAATTATAAACACTTCCCGTTTCAGCAGTGAAAATTCCCGTTTCATCCCGAATTTTTTTTTCATAAATAGTGGAAATAAGATATTTGATTCAGCATAATACTCATCTGAATCAATTATGAAAAAGATTGCCCTTGTAATATTAGTCCTGGTCCTGATCGGCGGATCTGTAGCCTATTATTTCTTTAATAAGAAACCGGCACAGGTCGAAGATATAAAGTCTGAAGCAATCACGGCCACGAACCTCGTTAAAGCTTTTGAAAGG
>CAXYKQ010000119.1:0-3376 GCA_964277835.1 uncultured Edaphocola sp.
ACCGGATTTCCGTCATACTTAATCCAGCTAATACCTTCATTCAGGCTGTAAGCAATACTTTGGTTCTGGAAATCATTTCGTTTGCCACGCTCTCCTTTCATATCGTGGTGCGTAAATATAGCAACTAGCGGCATCTTGCCGTCTTTCCCGAATCCCGAAGTGTTCAGCGAATCAACCAAGGCGCTGCCCGAAAAAATCAATCCGAGGCTATCCGGATACAAGGCAACCGGCAAGCGGTCCCAATGTACAAGATCTTTGCTGGTAGCGTGTCCCCAATGCATAGGCCCCCACTTGGTTCCGCCAGGGAAGTACTGATAAAACAGGTGGTATTTGCCTTTGTAATAAACCATCCCGTTCGGATCGTTCATCCATTTTTCCTCTGGCGTGAAATGGATCTGCGGGCGGTGTTTTTCCTGATTTGCGGCAGGTTTCTGCTGGGCGAAACCAACCAAAGGCAGCAGGCCGAGCATAGCAATGTAACTGAATACTTTTAACATGAATGTATATTTATAAGTGTTAATTATTGGTACTTGTTGGACAGAAAAACGGTTACTCAAGGTTTCTCCAATTGCCCCATGATTTTGCATAGCAATGATTCAAGCAATAGTTTAAATGGTTCCATAAAGGTTTTAATTCGGTTTACGGCTGCAAGGTATTGCCCCGGGCGGTTTTATACGTTTAAAATCCTGTCAAAAACATTCAAATTTATAACAGGCCAAGCTGGATCCGTAGGAACGGGGATTTTTATTGTAACAATCAGGTAGCTGAAAGACTATTCTATTTACTATGAGTCGGGATGCAGGAATACTATTTTTCAGCCCTGATGCTAAAGCCTGGTTACTACGCAAGTTCATGCAAACGGGCCTGGTAAACGTGCAAATTAATACCATAACACACCAGCAGTTAGCCATTGATTTTGCTTACAGTGGTTCCGGCAGCATTGTTGTTAATATCGCTCCCCTTCGCGGCAAGGTGGTTTTATAAACTTTTAGGCATCCTGGTATCCGCCCTGCCGGGCGAGTTTCCTTCAGTCCAAAAACTTTACAATAAAATAAAACAAGATACTACATTCATTTTTCTGACGATCAATGAGGACGGTAACAATACGATGGTAGGCAGCGTTTGATGAACAATGCTTATACTAGTACCTTCTATAAAATTTTAGGAGCCGCTCCTGATGCTGTTTATACAGAAATATTGCCAACCGCCGTTATTTAGATAAGACCGGTAAGATCAGGTACCGCCATGAGGGTTTTTCCAAATACGACACACCGGAGTTTATTATACTACTCCAGCAACTTACTAAAGAATGAATTTGACAGAATTTAAAGCATCATTATCATCAGCACAAGCGCCGGAATATTTTTCCGTACAATTGAAAAGCTTATGGCATGACGGGAAAGGCGACTGGCACCAGGCGCATGCTGAAGTTGATCAGCTTAGCGATACATGTTCTGCCTGGGTTCATGCTTACCTGCACCGAAAAGAAGGTGATATCTATAATGCGGGTTATTGGTATGGCAAGGCCGGTAAACAACGGCCTATGGTATCATTAACAGAAGAGTGGGAACAACTGGTTATTTACTTCCTTAATCAGTAAATTCGCAGCTTGTCTTTGAATACGTATTTTAATCATCTCCTCGACCTTTTGCAGGCCGAACAAGCAGCCGACGAAGCGTCATTTGCCGGGCTTACGACCGGCACATCAGCTGCGCAACGTCGCGACGCGGGTTTGTGCTGGTACCCCATAGCCATTCGTGGCACCGAACCCGCACGAGGTGATTACCTGAATATTGAAATTGAACGCACCACCCTTAAAGAACTTGCACACCAGTTCCGCTTTGGCAGCCAGGTTGCCTTGTTCTCTAATCACTATCCAAACGAACGGGTAAACGGCACGGTCATTTACCTTGGCGGCGATCGCATGAAGGTGACATTGCTTACTGAAGAGTTGCCTGACTGGACTGATAAAGGCAAACTTGGAATCGACTTGCTGTTTGATTCCTATAGCTACCAGGAAATGCAACAAGCCTTGAAAATTGCGGCGAAGACAGACAATCGGCTTGTTCGGGTACTTACCGGGCAGGAAAGCCCTCTCTTCAACCCAGCCCATTACAGCAATGCACAGTTAAATGCTTCCCAGGAAGCGGCCGTCAGGCTGGCATTGGGCGCACAAGATATATCCATAATACATGGCCCGCCTGGAACGGGTAAAACAACAACCCTTGTAGCTGCTGTAAAGGCGCTTATTGCAACAGGTGACCGCCAGATACTGGTGGTGGCGCCCAGCAATACGGCAGTTGATTTATTGAGTGAAAAACTCTCAGAGGAAGGGTTGACTGTTTTGCGTATTGGTAACCCGGTACGGGTTAGCGAGCGCTTGCAGCAATTAACGCTTGATAGCCGTGTTGCCGGCCACGCAGACATGAAGGATGCCAAAAAACTGCGTAAAAAAGCCGCCGAGTTTAAAAACATGGCCCACAAATATAAACGTAGTTTTGGAAGGGCAGAACGCGAACAACGTAAAGCTTTATTTAACGAGGCGCACCGCATAATGCGCGATGTCACCAGTATAGAAGAATTCATAACCGACGATGTTATCAGCAAGGCTCAGGTTATAACAGCTACGCTGGTTGGTGCCGATCATTATACTATCAGCAAACTGAAATTTAAAACGGTGGTAATGGACGAGGCAGGCCAAGCCCTGGAGCCTGCCGCTTGGATACCAATTTTGAAGGCGGAACGGGTGATATTAGCCGGCGACCATTTACAATTACCGCCCACCGTAAAATCCGGAATGAGCGGCCTTACCACTACCCTGCTGGAAAAATGCGTCGGGCTACATCCTGAGGCGGTAAGTTTACTCAATGAGCAATATCGGATGAATGAGCAAATCATGGGCTTTTCTTCAAAAAAGTTTTATAATAATCAACTTATTGCACACCCATCTGTTGCAAACCGGTTATTGAAGGTGGACGACAAGCCATTTACGTTTATCGATACGGCCGGTGCTGGTTATGACGAAGCAACAGGTAGTCACAGTATCGCCAACCCTGAGGAGGCCGCATTTATTGTCAGGCATATTGCCTCAATGCACTATTATGAAGTAAGTATTGCGGTGATTGCGCCGTACCGGGAACAGGTGACTGTGCTGCAGGAATTATTGGCCGGAACACCCGTTGAGGTAAATACAGTTGACGGTTTCCAGGGACAGGAACGGGCTATTATTTACATCTCGCTTACGCGCAGTAATGCAGAAGGCAACATAGGCTTTTTATCAGACTACCGCCGGATTAATGTGGCCATGACCCGCGCCCGGTTGAAACTGGTGCTGGTTGGTAACAGCGCCACCTTAGCGCAAACGCCTTTTTACAGC
>CAXYKQ010000120.1:0-5305 GCA_964277835.1 uncultured Edaphocola sp.
ATTCGGCGGTGTTGCCCTGGACGATATCCATATATTTGATTACAGCAAGCCGATTTCCGATGAAGACAGCTTTCCTGTTCCGATCTCCCGGAGCGTAGCCGCCAGCACTGAATTTACCAAAGACGGCAATATTTCCGGCATTATCGATCCTCTGGGGCAAAACCTGGGCACCTTAAACTTCCAGTCTTACCTGCACGCCACTCATGTAAGCGAAGATAGCCAGCAGCTTTTCCTGCCGCGTAATTTCGCGGTGACCCGGAGCGTCGTCGGTGCGCCGGATAGTATGCAGGTAAGCCTATACGTAAAGGATTCTTTAATGAAAGTAGTAAGGTCCTCAAACGCCTGCAGCTCCTGCCCTACGCACCCGGATGAAGTGTACCAGATGGGCGTAACTACCTACACGGACAATAATTCCGCTGTTATCAATCATTCTTTAGAAGATGACACCAATGGCTTATTCCTGTTTATCCCCCGTGAAAAAGTAAACTGGGTCCCTTATTTTGATGGCTATTATGCTCAGTTTAAAACAAACCAGGTAGGCGAATACTGGTTTAATGACGGCGGCCTGACCCGTAGTAATCCGCTGCCTTTAAACAGCTTAAATTTCTATGCAGAAAAACTCGGCGAAAGGAATGCGCGTTTACATTGGATCAATACTATTGATGATAAAGTGGCCAGCTACCAGTTGCAATATGATGAAGGCCGGGGCTTCCAGCCCTTATGGCAAACCCCCTCCATCCAGGATCCCCTACACGAATACAGTTATATCGATACACCAGGCCTGGCATTAAGACCGTATGTTGAATACCGTTTGAAGTACACAAGCCTGGACGGCAAGGCATTTTATAGTCCTATACGTAAGCTGCAGTGGGAAAATCTTTCTTCAAAATTCGAGGTATTTCCGAATCCTACAAAAGATGGAACAGTCTACTTCAGGTGGTATAACAACAAACAGGAAAGTTTTAACTGGGCTGTTTATTCCATGGCCGGGCATAGAGTCGCTTCTGGCTGGGTCGATCAGAACAGGTTCAGCGGGACGGAAAAAATTTCTCTAAAAGGAGCCGCCCATATAGGCGATATGTATATCCTCAAAGTAAAATTCAAAAATTCATCAGAAGAGTATAAGATTTTATACCAGCCCCAGTAAAATAATAATTGGACAGGCCGGGAACAATGGTTGGTTTTTTGCAGGTTTTTTGCGAAAGATCAACCATTGTAAATTTATGGCATTCAATTATGTTGCTGCCTGGGCGCTTTCCTTAAAAAGAGGTGACGCCCTTTCTTTTTACACGTTATAAAATACAGCACGGAACCTATTGAACGGAACCTGCGCGCAAAAGCGCTTGTCCATATTGTCGATCCCTATGCCCGTGAAATGCTGCGTCAATGGCTAAGGGGCAGTTAACAATATTTTTTACTGGACAAAAAAATTTTGCCCCGGCTCAATCTGTTTAATGGCCCGGTGGAATAAGGCCGCTTAAGTACAGGACTTGGATTGTTATTTAGTTACGAAAGCATTTATCCCGGGATGTTTCCTTTTCATTAACTATAGCCGGGCTAAAGGTTTAAAATTCAATGTGAAGCTGAAAGGCAAATGGTTCAAAAACCTGTATAACTAATGAATAAAGGCAAGGCTCGTGTAGTGTCGCCTCTTTGGGTTGTCTTGCCTGCCCGCCAATTTATCCGCAGCTTTCTCGCCTATTAAAATTCAATATTGTATATTTGTGCCGTATATTTTAGAGATAATATGGCGTCAAAAAATAACCTGAAAGAAACTGAAGCCCAGATTTCATTCGAGGAATTGAAAGCAGAAGTATTAAAAGACTATGAACTGGCCGTGGCCAGCCGTGAAGCCAGCTTGATTGGCCGTAAAGAAGTGTTGACCGGTAAAGCTAAGTTCGGCATCTTTGGTGATGGTAAAGAATTGGCCCAGATTGCACTGGCAAAGACCTTTAAACCAGGTGATATCCGCTCTGGCTACTACCGCGACCAAACGCTGATGTTTGCCACCGGTATGTCCGATATGGAGCAATTCTTTTCCCAGCTTTATGCTAATCCTAGTGTAGATAAAGAGCCGGCTACCGCAGGCAGGATGATGAATGGCCACTTCGGCACCCGCTGGATCGATGAAAAAGGAGAATGGAAAGACCTGATGGCTCAGCCCAACTCAACCAGCGATATTTCCCCGACCGCAGGACAAATGGTGCGCTCTCTAGGCGTAGCTTATGCCTCAAAATTATACCGTAATGCCGACCATTTGAAAGAAGGGTTTGAAAAATTCACCAATAATGGAAATGAAGTAAGCTTTGTGACCATCGGTGATGCCTCTACTTCTGAAGGCCTGTTCTGGGAAACTTTAAATGCTGCTGCAGTACTTAAAGTGCCTTTGGCCGTATGTGTATGGGATGATGGCTATGGCATCTCCGTTCCAAGAAAATACCAAACCGCTAAGAATTCTATTTCTGAAGCTACTGCCGGCTTCCAGTACGACGAAAAACTGGAAAGCGGCATAGAAATCTATAAAGTAAAAGGATGGGACTATGCTTCTTTGGTGAAAACCTTTGAAGAAGGTGTGGCCCGTGTTCGGGAAACACAGATCCCTGCCCTTTTCCACGTTCAGGAAGTAACCCAGCCCCAGGGCCACTCTACTTCCGGATCCCATGAGCGCTATAAATCCAAAGAGCGCCTGGAATGGGAAAAAGAAATGGATTGCGTGGTAAAATTAAGAGCATTCATCCTCGATAATAATATCGCCTCAGAAGAAGAACTGGATGCGATCGCAGAACAGGCTAAAGACAGTGCCCGTACCGCCAAACAAACTTCCTGGAACAACTTCCTGGCGCCGATAAAAGCCCAGATCGAAAGGTCGACGCAACTGATCCAGCAACTGGTGATGGAAGGTCACCCCAAAGGACAGGAAATGGCCGCCCTTTCACAGGAATTGCTTGGTCTTAAAGAACCTATCCGCAAAGATGTATTCCGCACAGTACAACGCGTACTGAAACTTGCGGGAACGCACAGCGGGCAGGCGCTGAACCAATTACGTAATTATTACGGGGAACTGGTTGCAGAAGCGGCGGACACGTTCAACTCTCACTTATACTCCCAATCTGCGCAGGCAGTAGGTAATATTAAGGAAGTCAAAGCAGCCTATTCTGATAACAGCCCGATGATGAATGGCTTTGAAATCCTCAACAAATTCTTCGATCAAACCTTGGCGAGCAACCCTGCTGTCTTCGCCTTCGGTGAGGATGTGGGTAAGATCGGGGATGTCAACCAGGCATTTGCCGGCCTGCAGGAAAAGTATGGCAAGCTGAGGGTGGCCGATACAGGCATCCGCGAAGCTACGATTGTCGGACAAGGACTGGGCATGGCTTTAAGGGGCCTGAGGCCGATCGCCGAAATCCAGTACCTGGATTATTTATTATACGGACTGGAAACCTTAAGTGATGACGTGGCGACTCTGCAATACCGTACCAAAGGAGGTCAGAAATGCCCGCTGATCATCCGTACGAGAGGTCATCGCCTGGAAGGGATATGGCATAGCGGTTCCCCTATGGGTATGATGATCCACGCGCTTAGGGGTATGCACATTTGCGTACCGAGAAATATGGTACAGGCTGCGGGTATGTACAATACGCTGTTGCGAAGTGACGAACCTGCCGTTGTGGTAGAATGCCTGAATGGCTACCGCCTGAAAGAAAAAATGCCGGATAACCTGATGGAATTTACTGTTCCTTTAGGGATGCCCGAAGTGATCCGGGAAGGCGACGACATCACCGTTGTTTCCTATGGATCTACCTTACGCGTGATCCAGGAAGCGATCGACTTATACCTGGCGCCACAAGGCATCAGCGTAGAAGTGGTCGATGTACAGACCTTATTGCCTTTTGACGTGAATCACAGCATTGTAAAATCACTGGAAAAAACAAGCCGTATCATTTTTATTGATGAAGATGTTCCGGGAGGCACAGCCGCTTATATGTTCCAGCAGGTGATGGAACTCCAGGGTGGGTATAAGTTACTGGATGTTGCGCCAAGAACATTGACAGCAAAAGCACATCGCCCGGCTTATGCCACCGACGGCGACTATTTCTCCAAGCCTAACGCAGAAGAAATAGCTACTGCTATCGAACAAATGATGGCCGAATAATTATTGAGAAGCAGATTATTTAAATAAAAATGGAAGCATTAAAACTAAAATTGAAAGAACAGATCATCGAGGTCTTAAACCTACAGGATATGCAACCGGCTGACATTGCAGATGATGCGCCATTGTTCGGAGACGGTTTGGGCCTGGACAGTATCGACTCTTTGGAGTTGATCGTATTGCTGGAAAGAAATTACGGCATTAAATTGGAAGATCCTAAAGAAAGCCGCAATATTCTCAGTTCGGTAAATGCCATGGCGGAATATATTCACAAGCACCCGAAAGCGTAAAAAGCTTTTCGGGCGGACCCTGGCCACCGGCCTGATCAACGATAAATAAAGGTTACAGTTTTCCCGACTGTAACCTTTATCATTAATACCCCTTCTAGTTCGGAAACGACATAAAAAAAACTGCCCTGAAATTTCAAGGCAGTTTTTTTATAAAATATAAGCTAAAGACTAGAAAACAGTCACTTTATGTACATATTGTTTCCCGTCAACATTAAAGCTGATGGTGTAAATACCGGTAGCTAAACCGCCGGCACTTATCGTATTGTTCCCGTTCTTAATGCTCACCACTTTTACTACTTGTCCTAACGCGTTAAATACCGTTGCCTCTACGGATTTAGGTAATTTAGACTGGATCGTAAAGCTGGCATTAGCCGCTACAGGATTAGGGTAAATATCAATATTCGGGTTAGTTACTTTTACGTCTTTCACTGCAACCGGGTTAGCCCCTTCGCCTAAACCTACTGCATACCAGGCATTTTTAACCGCAACATATTCAGCAGCAGTAGTGTCTGCGCCAAACAGGTCTACAGTTGCCTGTAAACTACCGGAGAAGGCATCTTCAAATGTTGCATCAAAAGTCAGGTATTCCGTCAATGTCCGGTAAGCGATTTTCTCGGCTTTCTCCAGGCCGATACCGGTAAAGTTGTAGCTGTAGCCATTATCATTCGTACCGGTTCCACCTTCTGCAAGCAGGTAGTACCAATAGTTCGACACCCCGCTATTCGTATGCACGCCGCCATTATCCTCGTTGGAAGAAGTACTTACCCAATACTGGCCTTTATAGGTATTAGGATTGTATACGAGTTTAGGATTATACATTGCGCGCATAAAACCGTTCCCTATATAAACTTCATCTCCTATTCTC
>CAXYKQ010000121.1:0-6487 GCA_964277835.1 uncultured Edaphocola sp.
GAAAGATGTATTCTGCATGGCGCGCTGCCGGTATCGGGCTTCTTGGTTTGGCGGCATTAATCATTATTATCCTATTAGTAATAATAGCTACAGAAGCTTCAAGCCTTTAATTAACCTGGCATTCCTGACACAACTATTTGATTATTTACAAAACAATGGACCTTATTTTTTTCGTTACAGGACTGCTCGCAGGCGGCATCCTTACTTACCTGATCCTCACGCTGCGGCAGCAATCAAAATATATAGCCAAAACCGATCTTGAGTTATTAAAAACACAGTTGCACAACAGCGACACACAATTAAAGCTCGCCCAGGACCGGCTTTTAGCCCAACAACAGCTCAATGCGCAACTGCAACTCAGGTATGAACGCAACCAGATAGAGCTCAAAGAACTACAGGTGAAAAATGTGGCCCTCGAAACCAATGAAAAAAATAAAACCGATCAGATTGTTGCATTAAACCATGCCTTATCGGAACAAACCGATACCGGCTACTCCCTGCAAAATACCGTCCGGGAGCTCCACAAACAATTAGCAGAAGTACAGGTGCTCGAACGGTCACAACGCGAACAGCTGGAGCTGCAAAAGGAAACAATACGACAGCAGGCGGTACAACTGGCACAGCAAAACGAAAAAAACCAGCAGCTGCATGCCGACAACAGCGAATGGAAAGCCAACAATGCCGCACTGAATGACCGGTTGTCGCTACAAAAAGAAGAAATCATAGCGCTACAGAAAACAGCTCATCTGCAATTTGAAAAGATTGCCCACCAGATCTTTGAAGATAAGTCCGGGAAATTTACCGCGACCAATAAAGCGAACATTGAAGCCCTGCTCAAACCGCTGGGAGAAAATATTGATCTGTTTAAAAAGAAAGTAGAAGAAACTTACGATAAAGAATCCAAACAAAGATTTTCACTGGAAGAGAAAGTAAAAGAGCTCGTAGAGCAGACTAATAAAGTGAGCAGTGAAGCCAATAACCTTGCGAGCGCCCTTAAAGGACAGTCCAAGAAACAAGGCAACTGGGGAGAAGTTATCCTGGAGAGCATTCTTCAAAAATCCGGGCTGGTAAAAGACAGGGAATATTTCCTGCAACAGACCATTAAAGATGAGACCGGAAGAAGTTTAAGACCTGATGTATTGATCCGGCTTCCCGACAACCGGATCATTATTATCGACTCTAAAGTTTCCTTATCGGCTTATGACCGTTTTTCTGCCGCCGATACTGCAGAAGAACAGTCCATTCACTTAGGAGCACACCTGAAGTCGGTTTACACCCATATTGATGAACTCAGCAGTAAACAATACGACAACCTTGATGCTGCATTAGATTTTACCATGATGTTCGTTCCCATTGAACCTGCTTACCTCGTATCCATACAGGCCGATCAGGACCTCTGGGCTTACGCCTATACCAAACGTATTTTGCTGGTAAGTCCCACCAACCTGATCGCCTGTTTGAAATTGATGGCAGATCTCTGGAAACGGGAACTACAAAGTAAAAATGCACTGGAGATCGTTAAACGCGGAGAGCTGCTGTATGAAAAATTTGTCAGCTTTGCAAATACTTTGGAAGAATTGGGCCGCCAGATCAACAAGACCCAACAGTCCTACACTACCGCAATCGGCCAGCTAAATAGCGGTAACGGGCACTTGATCGGTCAGGCCTTAAAACTAAAAAACCTGGGGCTGAAATCTAATAAAGAAATTCCCCAGGGATTTCTGCCGGACGACTACGAGCCTGAACCTGAAATCCCTGAATCAAAGTAGCTTAAGACAAGCTTTTAAATCCCGTTTTCTTCCTCCTGATCACGGGATTTTTTTTATGCCCGTATATCCATAACAGCTGGTAGCTGACGAATCTTCGACCTATTAAAAACCGACTCAATTGCTGTATTTATCAGTTTTACTGATAAATATCCGTGCTCCTTGTAAACTATCAATTCACCTTATAAATTACTGGTTTTCCCTTATTGCCTGGTAAAATCAAATGATGGAACTTTGCCTGTAGCAAGGAAAGAGAAATAAACAGGTGCTGTAGTGACAGATCTATAAAATTGATTAACAAGAAATTACACGCATACAAATATTTAAGCCATGAAAAATTTTACTATCAGGATATGCTTAATCACTTTACTGTTGCAAAGCGTTCTCTTCAGCTCCTATGCGCAGGAACCCGAATACCGCGCTGTTGATTATTACCTGGACACGCTTCATCAATTGGAAACCAAAGCCTTGAAAAAAGAAGGGCTGCTGGATAGCAGCGGTCTAAGAATTGCAAAACAATACAGGGTACCCGGAAAAGAGTATTTCACTCCTGAAGCGTTCACCCGGTACGAAGCCATCATCATGGATGTGCGCCTTTCCTTCTTTAAAGATTTTCTATACCAGCAACATATTATTTATAATGATGAAGTCTATGTGCTGTATTTCTCCATGGATGATAAGGAAGAAGCAGAATGGCAAATCCTTAAGTTCGGCAAAGACACCTGGCATAAGGAAGACCGCATTGCCAAACAGCTTATTGCTTATTGTAATCTTTCCTCCGGCAAGCAATGCACATTTCAACCCATTGCTTTCAAATACGGAGAGGGCAACCGGGATTTAGAAAATGTAAAAATGTTTGTAAAGAATGATTTCCTGGTACTGGAAAAAGCCGGGCTTTATCAGAGTTTATTTGACCTGAAACATCAAAAACTAGTGTTCAAAGAAGAAAATCCTACCTATACTACCCGTGAAAAATCGAAAGAAAATATGCTGCAAGAAGAAAACCTGCATGAAAAGATCAACCAGGTGATCAACCAGTAAATAAATTTGTTCCCTTTTTTTTAGTTGATATATGGATGGGCTGTTGAGTAATCAATGGCCTGTTTTCATTTAAGCAGCCGCGATACGGGCGCATACAGGTGTGTCTGCTGCTTTTGTTTTAAATTTGCCTGGAAAAGCTTTTTTAGCGATAGAACAGCAGTTATTAAAGTACCCTTCAACATTCAATCCCACCCGGCACCATGTCTATAACTAATCAAAATGAATTAAACGGCATGCAGGAAGTCAGCAAAGCCGTTGCCCATACGTTAAAAGCAATGATCGCTTACGCCCGCCCCGGCATGAGTACCCTCGAACTGGATGAATACGGCGCCAGGGTACTGGCGGATTTTGGCGCGCGCTCTGCTCCTTATCTGACCTATCAATTTCCCGGTTGCAGCTGTATCAGCGTCGACAAGGAGTTTTGTCACGGTATTCCTTCCGTAAAAACGATCCTGGAAGAAGGAGCGTTGATCAATATTGATGTTTCCGCTGAGCTCAATGGCTTCTGGTCGGATAACGGGGCCTCGTTTATCCTGGGTGCAGACCTTCATCAACATCAAAAATTAGTCGACGCTTCTAAAGATATTTTAAGAAAAGCCATCAGCAACATAAGAGGCGGTGTAAAGATAGCCGACATCGGCTACCTGATGGAAACTGAAGCTAAAAAGAAAGGGTACCGGGTGATTAAAAACCTGGGCGGCCACGGCATCGGCAGAAGCCTGCACGAGCAACCGGAAGAGTTACTGAATTACAGGAATCGCTTTGACAACAGGCGATTCCGTAAGGACAGTGTCGTAGCCATCGAAACTTTTATTGCTACCGATTCTACACTTGCCGTGGAGCTCCGGGATGGCTGGACCATGGCAGGCAACCGCGGCGGCTACATGGCCCAGCACGAGCATACTATAATTGTTACTGACGGCGCACCGATCATCCTGACTGCGGAGAATGAAATATTCAATTGATACTTCAGCGTTCAACAGGAAAAACAGCCATAACAGAGCTATACTGTTATGGCTGTTTTTTTATAGTCTACCCGTACGTTATGTTTCCGCTTTATTCCGGATGACCATTATCTTCGACCCTTCCATGAACAATAACGTGCTTGATACCCAGTCCACGAAAAAATGAATCGCTCAGATATTTGGATTTGAGCTATATTATACCTATATTTACCAATATTCAGCACTCACTTCACTTTGGATGTTGTCTCATTCATTCATTTTACGACATCATTCTTTTTTTTTCAATATGCTATTATTACTTTTCTTTACCATCCATTGGTATGCTTCCTTATTTTTCCAATCCGTATTTCATCACCGCTATGCTGCCCATAACCTGTTCAGCATGTCACGCAACTGGGAACGTCTTTTTTATATAGGTTGTTTCATTACGCAAGGTTCTTCTTACATCAGTGCTTATACCTACGGACTGATGCATCGCTTACATCATGCACATACCGACCAGGCGGAAGACCCGCATTCCCCGCATAATGAGCCTAACCCGTTTATGATGATGTGGTTGACCCGTACTAATTATTTCAATCTTTATATCGGGAAAACCGAACCAGCAGAAAAATACAAAAAAAACCTACCGGAATGGGAAGCCTTTGACCGGATTGCGCACAGTGGTATCGCCCGCTTATGTTGGGTGATCATTTATGCCGCGATTTATTATTGGCTGGCTACTGCGTGGTGGCAATGGCTGCTGTTCCCGGTTACCCTTGCGATGGGCTCCTTCCAGGGCGTAGTCGTAAATTGGTGGGCACATAAATTCGGTTATGAAAACTATGAAATGACGAACACTTCAAAAAATATTTTACCGGTAGACCTGGTTTTCTGGGGCGAAGCGTATCATAATAATCACCACAAACATCCGCAAAGACCGAATAATGCGGCCAGATGGTTTGAATGGGATATGGGATTCCAGAGCATGCGGCTAATGAACTATCTCGGTGTGATACAACTTAAAAAATAACTGTTGCGATTGCTTTCAAAAATGCAGTGTCCCCGGAACGAGTAGACGGTTGATAACTTAAAGAATAGTCCCTGAACGATCTATGTTCAGGGATTTTTTTGCCAGCCTTGCTTGCGCCTGATTTGTCAATCGGTTTAAATGCAAAGCCGTAAGCGCACTAACTCGCATGGAAGGCTGTTCCTGGCCGGTAAGACATACGGACCGGTTTTAAGATGCAGACCTCATTCATCCGGCTTAAAAACAAAAAAGCAAAGTCTTCGAGAGACTTTGCTTTTTGATGATCTAAATCCGTTTATAGGAGTATATAAAATTAAACTAATTTTACATTAACAGCGTTCAGGCCTCTTTTGCCTTGCTGTACTTCATAAACTACTTTGTCATTTTCTCTGATCTCACTTTGCAGACCGCTGATGTGAACAAATACATCTTCAGTTCCGTTGTTAGGAGTGATGAATCCGAAACCTTTTGTTTCATTGAAGAATTTTACTGTACCTTCTTGCATTTTGTTTTTGTTTTTGATATTGATAAAAAAATTTTTACTCTATTTTAATTTCCGGACGTTGACCGCTGCGTAACCTTTGGGAGTTTTCTCCTTTTCAAAAATCACCCTGTCTTTTTCAGTAACGGGCTCCATCATTTTATTGCTGTGCAAAAATACCGTTTCCTTAGTGTCATCCTCTGTAATAAATCCGTAAGCTTTCTCTGCGAAAAAGAGAGATACAACACCTGTACTTTCTTTCTCTTCAGCTATAGGTGCTGCACCCAGCAATATATCTTTAGAATTTATCTTCTTTCTCTTTTGTTGTTCCGGTGGAACGTCTGTAAAGTTACCAAACTCATCGAGATAAACCGTCATTTCTTCCAGACTTTTCCCTTTGTCGTTATTATTCTTCCTTTCCTCTTTTCTTTCGAGCTTATCTTGTTTCTTTTTTGCTTTTTTCTGTTGTAATGCTTTCTTATTAAAAGTATCAGCCATGTATAATTATATATTTTTTATAAATTTACTAATTCTCTGCCATTTTTCACTGCTCCTTTAATGGCCATTTTAAAACCGATCAGTTTTTGAATACCGTTAAGGTCATCTTTTTGCTCTGCATCACAAAAAGAGATGGCTACTCCCTCCCTTCCGGCACGACCGGTACGACCGATACGGTGCACATAAGTTTCCGGGACATTGGGCAGTTCATAATTCACTACGTGCGGCAGTTCGTCTATATCAATCCCCCTTGCAGCAATATCGGTAGCTACGAGTACCCTGAGGCGGGATTGTTTGAATTCATCCAAAACTCTTTGACGTGTATTCTGCGATTTATCTCCATGGATGGCAGCCGCTTTTATCCCGGCTTTGCCTAATTGCTTTACCAGCTTATCCGCGCCATGTTTGGTACGGGTAAAAACCAGCGAACGACGAATGGAGTGGTCTTTCAGCAAATGGATCAGCAAACCTGATTTTTCTTTCTTTTCTACAAAGTAAACCGATTGTTCTACGCGTTGTGCCGTAGTAGACTGCGGCGTAACGGAAACCTCTACCGGATTCTTCAAAATAGAATGGGCAAATTTCAGGATCGCCTTCGGCATCGTGGCCGAGAAAAACAGGGTCTGTCTTTGCTCCGGCACTTTTGCCATTATTTTTTTAACATCATTGATAAAGCCAAAATCCAACATGTGGTCAGCCTCATCCAGCACTAATATTTCCACGGCAG
>CAXYKQ010000122.1:0-4404 GCA_964277835.1 uncultured Edaphocola sp.
GCTTTTGTACCTAAGGGCAGGCCAACGGCACTCCAAAGCCCGATCCTGTCTTTAAATAAACTGTCGCCTTTAAGATAACCGGAAGCCGCCCTGTCAGAAGCGCCGAGGCCGATATCCCAGCGCAGGGCATTCCAGGTTCGTTTGGCAAAGTCATTCCTGATCTTTTGCACTTCGGCCGATTTGCCGGCCAGGTCAACACGCTGTTGTAATTGCTCAAGCGTTTCTCCAAAAGCAGGTTGAATATTGAAAACAGCCTTGGCGTAAGCAGCAGTAAGATCAGCAATGTATTTTTTGTCGTTCCGCGGATCGCTTTTATCTATCAGGGTAATTCGCAATCCGGTACCGAGAAAAATGTCATTTCCGCCGCTTTTTCCAGAAGTGGTGCCTACAGATAAGGTAGTGCGCCAGGCAAGCCTGGTAAGGTAGTTGTTTTGGTAATCAGGCAAAGAACTGGGCACCATAAACACGAATGGCCGCAAATCTACAGCAGCCCCGGTCTGGAGCTTGCTTCCGTTGAAAAACGTGCCAAAGTTTGCCCCAACATCATGGGCAGAACTAAGATGTGTAACTTCACTGGCTTTGCCTGGTAAAAGCTCAAATGCAGGCGAAGCAGGTACGCCATAGTTCACATCGGTCATTAATTTTTGGATGGCTGCTGCCCCCCCGCCAGCCCCGGGCTGGCAGTAAGCATTAAATGTATTTACAACCAGGGTGGTAAGCAATACTATTTTAAAAGTTCTTTTTATACTTTTCATAGCCTGATTTTTTATTGGGTTTTGAGGTTGAAGCGGTATATAAAGGCAATGTCCTTATCGCTGATCTTTCCGCTGCCGTTCTCCGCAGGTGTTTCCTTACTAACAACATTACCGTCCTGGATGATGGATACCTCCATGTTGTATTTCATTGGTGGGTTATCATTGTGGTTAATGAGTACACCTTCAACCAGAAAGAGCTTGTCTGCTACTTCTGAAGAATTGCCTAACAACACTTCCTGCTGATCGTGGTCGTATTGCCCGCAGCGCTGCTCAAAAGTTTCATCTTCTTTATACCGCCAAATAACACCGGTATAAACCTGTGGCGAAATTTTACTTTTTATTTTTGCTGTAACCGGCCCGCCGTTAGCAGCTATTTTGATTTTGGTAGTGCTCATATTCTGTTAGAGGTTAAAAGGTTTTTACTGTTGAATGAAGGCGGGGTAAGCTTTCTGAGCCTGGACGAAGCAACGCTGAGCCGGTTATCTAACCTAATAGTTTCTGCATTGGCAAGCACATTTCCGGTAACTACCTGCTCCTGTTGAGTTTGCTGTACTTTAATATCACGTACTGCCTTGGTATAACCGAGAAGTGTTGTCCAAAATGCCGACCCGCCACTGGCCAGCAAACCAAGAAAGATAGCGGGCATTTTAAGGGCATCGCTTGTACCGTCCGTATTTTCTTTAACGAGGTAGGCCGTCAGCCAGCAGCTCAGAAAGGCGATCGCCATTACGATGGTTTTCCGGCTAATTTCTTTATTGGTGTTTGCCGCTTCGGTGGAGTTAGGGTCTCCTGCAAGCCAGGGGAATAGGGTTTTGATAAAGGCAACAAGCCTTTCTCCGGCAAGGCTGATGGCCAGGATAAGGGTGATAAGTTTAACGAGTGAGTCCATGATGATTTTTTGTTTCAAAATTCAGGGCCGCTGCAACCGGAATCAATACCACACAGGTGGTATTTGACTTTCATTTGGGGGTATTCCTAAAAATTGTATAGATTTATATGGGCCGGGCTTATCATGTGACTATCAGGAATATTTTTTAAAATACCCCTCGCGTGGTATGGTAGCTGGCAACTTTGCGGACGACATTTGTTTTTAAAATTAACCAGTAAATCATATCAACAATTCAAAACCATGACAGACGAAAACAAAGCCCCCGAACAAACACAGGCTGCAACAGCTGACCTTTGTGTGCAAATGCCCGTAAATCTTTGCGATGCCGGTGAGATCATTAATATAGATGATGCCGCCAAATCGCTTCAGCGTTACTTTGCGCTGCCCGGAACACTTCCGCAGCATGACCCCAAACACGTTTACGGACACACTTTTGGATTAAACCGGATCAGGCAAATGCTTTTTGACATCGACGTACACAATACAAAACTACAACCGGGAGAAAAAAAGATCGCCGGGCTGCGTATCTATTACGGTGTATCAGAAAGGCACGATTCTGATTTTCCGGTTGTAGGATTTTGCCCGGACCTGATTTTTATGCCGGTCATGGAAGACGGCGTGGACCTGTATACCATACATTCGTTATCGGGCAATGAAACGGTGTTGTCAGGTTCCCGTCCGTGCCCTAATCAATGTGGCACGCCGCTAATGTTTATTGATTAGTTAGTTTATATGCTTACTTACCGGCAGATCTCATTTACGGTATCGAATTTTTCGGATATTTCCGAAATCATTCCATTTTTGATCTGGGCGGTTTGGGGCGCAAAGAACAGGCCTTACCGTACGCTGGGCCTGTTCTTTCTCCTGTCAGGCATCATTAAATTGGGCACGCTCATTACCGCAATCATGTATGTTCATAACATGCCTGCCTATCATCTGCTGGCCTTTCTGGAAATAGCGTTTGTTTGGAGTTATTACCGGCAGTTAAAAGGAAAAAAGCCGCCCTATATAGGGTTGTTTTTTGTGTTATTGCTTTTTTGGGCGAATATTTTCCTTCAGAATATCAATACCACATTTAATTCCAATACCTGGACATTCACGGTGCTGGTTATCTTAGCACTGGGATTGAATCATTTTAAGGATATTTATCAGAACGATATAATAAGCCCTTTAAGCAGGCAACCCGAATTTTTTATTACGGCCGGCTGGCTGATCTACGCGGGGGGCTCCCTGTTTTCTTATTTAATGGGCACGGATATCCTGTCGGGGCATGCGGATGGTTTTTTTCAAAATGCCTGGATCTTTCAGTGCTTCGCCAATATTATTAAAAACGGACTGGTGGCTTACGGGCTATTATTAAGCGGAAAAATATGTCTCAAATAGCCTACTTTGTCCTGGGGACTTCAACCATGGTACTGATGATCCTGGCGATCATATGGTTTGTTTACAACTACCAGCGTAAGTTGGAACAGAAAGCCCGGGAGTATGCAAACATCGAGCAACTTATGCAGCGGCAGGAGTTACAGTCGGCGTACGCGGTCATCCAGGGGCAGGAGGCGGAAAGAAAACGCATAGCAGGTGAATTGCATGATAATATTGGCGGATTACTGGCCACACTGAAAATTTACAGTGATCTGAACATGGTTAAGGAAGACCTGTCAGATATCAGGCGGCTGAACGTCAAGATTAATGAGCTTACAGACCAGCTGGGACAGGAAGTGCGTAAGCTCTCGCACGAACTGGATCTGCGTACCTTGTCAGGCTTTGGGATAACTGTAGCCCTACGGCAATTATGTGAGACGATAAGCGGTTCAGGAAAATTGCAATGCACGGCGTTGATCGAACTACCCTCGCCAATTGGTGACCAGGTTGCGTTGAACATCTACCGGATAGTACAGGAACTGATCACGAATACACTGAAACACGCAGGTGCAACCAAAGCACGTGTAGAGGTAAGCCTGATAGATGGTGAAATAACAATAATATATGAGGATGATGGCCAGGGTTTTGACGTGGCAACCATGCAATCAGGCGGTATGGGTTTGCAGAACATCCGCCGGCGGGCAGCATTAATTAACGGACGGCTGACCATCGATTCGTCAGAACGGGGAACTACCTGCATATTAGAAGTTAAAAACGATGAATGAAATTACCATTTACCTGGCGGATGATCATGCCATAGTTGTTGAAGGGCTGATTGAGATACTGCGTTCGCAACCGATGCTGAAGGTGATCGGAACAGCGGCTAACGGCGAGGATGTGATGCGTTTGATGGAAAATCGCCGGGCTGATGTGGTAGTGATGGATATTAATATGCCGAAAATGAACGGCATACAGTGTACGGAATTGTTAAAAAAGCAATTTCCGGCTACTAAGGTGATCATCCTGACGATGTTCCCGGAGCGCTCTTATGTTGACCAATTAATCAAGGCCGGTGCTGATGGCTGTTTACTGAAAAGCCGCGGCAGCCGGGATTTGCTGGAGGCGATTGAACGGGTTACATCAAGCCGTTCTTACTTTGATACGATCCGCGATTTTGCGGAGGCCGACAATAACCCCGTATTTAATTTAAGCGAACGGGAAATAGAGATCATTCGTTTGATCGTTAATGGGCTCACAAGCACGGAGATTGCAGAAAAACTATTTTTATCAGAACATACTGTGAAAACGCACCGGAAAAACATATTCCGTAAGGCTAATATTAAAAGTATCAGCCAGCTTACAACCTTCGCGATGAACAGCCAGATCATTCAGTAATTT
>CAXYKQ010000123.1:0-10369 GCA_964277835.1 uncultured Edaphocola sp.
AAAAAATATCCCGGTCGTGTTCATCGGCTCTACCTTCATAGGCATGGTTTCCGCACAAAAAATGAGCAGCTATACCGGCATTGCCATTGCAGGCCTTGTATTCGCTATCATATACCTCAATACCAGCAATTTTTTTGACGGCTACGGCGGAGCTTTAGGCACTTCTGCCTGTATCTCTATACTCGTCATGCTCTGTATTCCTTACTTTAAGTCAAAACGTAACCTCACAGTAGGTTTGCTGCAACTGAGAAGGATGGCCCTGAAGGGCTGGAAGAAGAATAAGGTAAAATAAAAAATAAATCCCCGAAGCTGTTTTGCCCGGGGATTTTATTTAAACTTTTAGTTGCTTATAAAGCGAACAGCTCCTTATAGCTTCTGAACTTTTACCGTTTCGCTACGCCCTGCATCCTCGTACTGGATGAAATAGTTACCTGCCGGTAATAACTTCATATCAATTACTGTATTATTGCTGTTCGTCGTCAATTGCTGCTGTACCTGACCATCAATACTCAATACACGGATCGAGGCTTGTCGCACCTCGCCTTCAACCAGGAAATTGATCTTTCCTTCTGTAGGGTTAGGAAATACATAGCAGAAAGTATGCTTTTGAATATCCCTGGCAGACACCGTTGCAAAAGGCTTCACCTCAAAAATGCTCAAGGTAGAAGAAACCTCGTTCGCCAGGATCACATAAGGCCTGCCGGTAGGTGAGCTTGCCGAGTCAATATAAAGTACCCCTTCAGCCCCGTTATCACCACCGTAAGCAGCAAGATTACGGGTATTTTTATAATCCACGTACACCGGCGCAGCAGGGTCGCTGATATCATACACCATACAACCACCGATTCTTTCCAGGGCAACAAAAGCATAGACTTTATCCCCTATCTTCGCTACAGCTACCCCTTCAGGCTCCGGACCTTTGTCGTCGCTACGGTTCTTCAAAGTATTGTTGGAATTACTTGCATTAAAGATCGCAGCAATCTCCGGGTGTTTAGAGGTGATCAGTTCAAAATCCTGCCCGTTATCCGCAACTAAGGCGCCTGTAGTGGCATTCCAGATCGAGAAGGAGCGGCCGCCAAATACATGAATCTCGTCAAAGTCACCATCACCGTCGGTGTCACCGGAAGCCGTAGTGACGTTCAAACGGCCCAGGTTAGCTTTCAGGAAAGCGGCATTAGGGAAAGCCGCCGAATCCAATACATACGCAGAAGAGCCGAAACGCACCGCTTCTTCATAAGCATCATACTCACGCGCATCGCCTTCATTAGCCGTCACCAGGTAAGTCGTGCCGTTCACTTCATAAGAAGCAATCGCATCCGGCATATAAACGCCCCTCACCGGCCAGTTAGCCAGTGCGATAGCAGAGGTCTGGTCACTGACATCTAATGCATTTGCAGCGGACATATAATCTTTGGTACCCAATGGTAAAATATCGGTAATCGTACTGTTAGCCAGGTCAATCACAGCAATCGCATTATTTTCCTGGCAGGTAACCCAGGCCTTACTGTTATCTGCTGCCACGGTAATATATTCCGGCTCCATATCCTGGGCTACAGTCGCATTGGGTCCGAAAATACGTACACCGGCAGCTTTCAAACTTGCTACCTGGCTGTTGAATGCCTGGAAATCCGCTGTAGTTACCTGACTTTGAGCCAGGCCGGTAATCCCACCACTAATGTCAATGATGGATACGGAACCTTCGGGATCAATCGTATAGTCTGATTTAGGTTGTCCTTCATTAGCCACCAGCACCTTCTGACCGTCATGGGTAAAAGTGATCATATCCGGCATCGCGCCTACTGTCACCTGGTTTTTAAATATCCCGGCAGTGTCAAAGAAAACTGCCTTACCGGGATTTTCCGGCACCAGGTCCTCTACCGCTACTGCAACGATGCCATTCTTTACCGCAACGGAATTGATATTACCATAGGTAGGATTAATATCAATTGCAGCAATGAATACCGGTGCTGCCGGGTTTTGGAAATTAACGATATCTACTTTCCCGGCAATAGAGTTGGCGATAAACAAGCGCCTTGACTGCGGATCGTATGCCACGATCTCCGCAGAATTAGTTCCCGCAGTATGGTTACTATAAGAAGCTACATGCGTTAAAAAATCAGACTTTAAAGCTACCGGTGCTGCTTTATCATCATCCAGTATGAAAGCGGTAAATACATTGGCGGCAGCGTTGGGTAAACTTGCATTAACCGGGTTCACCAGCCTAAAGGCAAAATACTCCGCGTTCTCCGGGATGTTGTCATCAGTGATCGTGATGGTGATGGTATCGTTTACATTGTTGGCTAAGGCAGGCCACTCAAAAGTAAGGTGAGCCGGCAAGGTATAATCAGTGCCAAGAGTAGCCGTTCCATTGGGCAATAATTCCAATGTTGCGGAAGCCGGATTGGCAATGCCCCCAACAAGGTTGGCGACAATTTTTAATTCCAGCTGGTGCTCATTTACCGCAACAGAACTACCTACGAAGTTGATGTTAGCAATAGTCGGCGTAATTACCGGTGGCGGGTAAATGCCTGCAGTAGAGCGGATCACGCCTACGCTAGGCTGTGGGGTGACCTCGTTCATCGGTACGATCCAGTTCGCGCCGTTATTGTTATCCAGGTTTGCTGCAGTGAGCTCGTAAGCATAACCGTAGATGCCCGCAGGAGTCGCAGGCCAGTTGTTGGTTCCCGCGAAATAATGTACTGAGTCCACGACCTGCTCCAATGAGTTCCGGATCACCAGGATGTCGTCAGAGGAGCTCAGGCCCGCGCCCAGCATATAAATTACCGGTACGTGCAAAAGCGTATCGGCAACATTAGGGCTGGTAGCAAATACAACATTACCTCCTGCCGGTAAAGAGAGTACGGGAAAATTACCGTTAGTTCCATCGGTCCATTTTAAACCGCCCAGGTTTACAGCTGTAGTACCGGCATTGTACACCTCGATCATTTCAATCGTGTTCGGGCTATGGATGATCTCTGTGATGACCAGGTTAGGCATACTCCCATTCCATAAAAGGTCGAGGGTATCAGCCACGTTGGGAGCGCCACCTGCATTTTGCACTGCATTTACCGCTAGGGTATAGGGTATGCCATCTGCTAAGGGAGCATGTGTCAGCACAACAGAGTCATTGGATGCCGTCAAAACAGCGCCGGTTATGGCAATCGAAGGACTCATCACATAATTGGCTGCATTCGTCGCCGAGGCAGTAGTCACCGCCTGGTTGAACTTAACAGAAGTGCTGGTCGCACTGTTTTGTTTATAAGCAATAACGATCGGGGCCGGGTTAGGCGCCGGTGGCGGGTACAGACCCGGCGTAGCCCAGATCGGGCCGGAGGTTGAAGAAATGATATTTTGCGTGGTTGCGGTCCAGTTTGCCCCCACATTATTATCTGCAGTTGCACTGTTCAATTCTATGGAATGACCGTAATAAGTACCGGCCGGGGCCGCAGGCCAACCTGCAGTGCCCACCTGGTAGGCTACGGAGTCAATGATGGCTCCGGCAGCATTCTTGATTACTAAAATGTCTGAAGAGGAGCCTAGACCACCGTTCAAAAGAGAATAACTGCCCCCCATCAGGCTGCTGGCAGCAGCCGGGTTGGTAGCGAATAATATCGTTCCTCCCGCAGGCAGCAGCTGCGCCGGGAAATTACCGCTGGTACCGTTGCTGAGGTATAGCCCGGTAAGGTCTGCAGCGGCTGTACCGGCATTATAGACCTCGATCATTTCTATATTATTAGGGGAGTGGATGATCTCCGTGATCACCAGGTTCGGCAATGCCGGTGTTGTGGTGATCGTATCTCCTTTTACCGTCAGCATATCAAAACGCCAGGTGCCACTGGTATTGTAAGTGCCGGTAGCACTGCTCGCTTTATACGTAGTGGTTGAAGGTGTGAAAGCAGCCACTACCCGGAACCCCGCATGGGCATTGTTATTTAAGCCGGTAACGGAAGAGAGGTTAAAATTACGGCTGTACCAGGTATCACCGCTTAAAGCAGAGGCAGTGTCCGCATCTACCCATACCGGGTTGCTTACACTGGCATCCAGGGTATATTGTAATTGGACATTGGCCGGGCCGGTATTGCTGTGGCGCTGGTCAAAAGTAATTTTAATGTTCTGGTAACCCGTTGTCGCCGCGGTAAACATAATACCTGCGGTTTTGTTAGCAGTGCCCTGCGTAGGAAAAGTAGTTAAGCCCAGACCTGAATTGTCCGTAGCAGCCGGGTCTGAAGAGCCGCCATTTGCGACGCCACTGGCAAAAGAAGAAACGGTTCCCCCGGTAACGGCAATAGTTCCTGCACCTACAGAAGGCAATAAACTTCCTGTAGTCAAAGAATTATCCGGTGTTACCGAGTTAAAGTTCCACTGCGTAATGGTGGTTTGCCCTTGCGCTGCATTTACCAACAGGCATCCCAACGAGGCCAGTAGTATCGATTGAGTAAAAAATTTGTTCATTGCTAAAATTTGATCACCGGCAAATTTTAGCAACAGATGTAACCGAAATATTTATTCTATATTATTTTTAGGTAAACTATGCCGGGAATACAGTGCGGTCACATAAAAAGAAGCCCCCGGGACTAATTCCGGGGACTTCTTTAAGCAGTTTTATTGTATCAATATTATATCTCTCTACAAGATCAGCATCGCGTCTCCATAAGTAAAGAAATTATACTTTTCCTTGATCGCAGTGTTATATGCTTCCATGGCGAGATCATAACCGGCAAAAGCACAGGCCATGATCAACAGGCTTGTTTTAGGCAGGTGGAAATTAGTGATCAATGAATTAGCGATGGTAAAGTCATAAGGCGGGTGAATGAACAAATTCGTCCAGCCTTCTTCCGGCTTAAGATATCCCTGCGCCGTAATGGAGCTTTCCAGGGCACGCATAGAAGTAGTACCTACCGCACAGATTTTTCTTTTCTCATCCAATGCTTTGTTAACGATATTACAGGCATACTCATCAACGCGGAAATATTCTGCGTCCATCTTGTGCTTGCTCAGGTCCTCAACTTCAATCGGGCGGAAAGTACCTAAACCCGTATGCAGGGTCACCTCTGCAAAACGTACGCCTTCAATTTCCAGGCGCTTGATCAGCTCGCGGCTAAAGTGCAAACCCGCTGTAGGTGCGGCAACCGCTCCCTCATATTTGGCATATACCGTCTGGTAACGATCACGATCATCTTCCTCCGGCTTGCGTTTAAACAATTTAGGTAAAGGCGTTTCGCCCATACTGTCCAGTACCCGCTTAAACTCGGCATCATCCCCATCAAACAGGAAACGGATCGTACGGCCACGGGAGGTCGTATTATCAATTACTTCTGCTACCAATTCATCATTATCACCGAAATATAATTTGTTACCCACACGGATCTTACGTGCCGGATCAACGATTACATCCCATAAACGGTTTACCTTGTGTAATTCTCTTAACAGGAAGACTTCGATCTTCGCACCTGTTTTTTCCTTTTTACCATAAAGACGGGCCGGGAACACTTTGGTATTGTTCACTACCATTACATCCTTGTCGGTAAAATACTCTAAAACATCTTTGAAAACTCTGTGTTCGATCTTGCCGGTGTCGCGGTGTACCACCATTAAACGGCTTTGGTCTCTTTCCTTTGCAGGGTGCTGCGCAATCAGGTCGATTGGCATGTCAAATTTGAACTGCGATAGCTTCATATCTTACAGGATATGTGGGTTTAATTTTAAAGAAATAAAAAGTCTGCAAAGGTAGGGTATTTTAGAAGGAAAATCAAAATTAACAGTAAGGCGGTATCCATAGCCGTATCAGTAGAATCTATGCAGGGAGGTCTCCATCCCGCCCCGGTAAATTATATGAGCTGAAATACGTGAAACTATTCAAAATTCATATCATTTAAATCTAACCCTAAAAAATAAATTTGCTCAACAAATTTTAATTGTTAGTTTTGTCTAACTTTTTTATTGCAATTCAAAACAGTTATATAGATGAGGAGATATTTATGTACAATTTTATCTTTAGCACTAACCCTATTAGCTCCAGGCGTACAGGCCCAAGGCATTATAACCGGGAGCGTAAGAGATAACGAATCAGCAATACCTTTTGCAGCCATACAACTGGAAGGCAGCACCCTGAATACTTTAGCAGACAGCGCAGGTAACTTCGTCATCACAGAAGTACCAAAAGGGACCTATACGTTACACATAAATGCCAGCGGTTATAAGGACCCAAGGATGCACATCGCCATTACAGATGCGCAAATTTTACCCGTTATTATCAGTTTGGAAGCAGATAAAGCTGCCGGGGAATTGGAAGGTGTAGTGGTCACCGGGACAATGAAAGAAGTTTCTAGATTAAGCAGCCCGGTACCGGTAGAGGTATATACTTCAAAATTTTTTAAAGCCAACCCGACTCCTTCCCTGTTCGATGCCCTGCAAAACATAAACGGCGTTCGCCCGCAATTGAACTGTAATATCTGTAATACCGGGGATATCCACATCAACGGGCTGGAAGGCCCCTACACGATGATCCTGATCGACGGGATGCCTATCGTGAGTGGCCTGGCCACCGTATACGGCCTTAGTGGCATCCCGCAATCTTTAATTGACCGGATCGAAGTCGTAAAAGGCCCTGCTTCTACGCTTTACGGTAGTGAAGCGGTTGGCGGCCTGATCAATGTGATCACCAAAAGACCGGAAAACAGCCCGCTATTGGCCGCTGATGTGTTCGGAAGCTCCTGGGGCGAACTCAGTGCCGACCTTGCTGCCAGTTTTAAAGCCGGCAAGAACGCCCGTTCCATGCTCGGCGTCAATTATTTCAATTACAATAATCCTATAGATAATAACAAGGATAATTTCACCGACGTAACCCTTCAAAACCGGTTCTCGTTGTTTAATAAATGGAGCTTTAAAAGAAAAGAAAACCGGCTGTTCTCCCTGGCCGCACGTTATGTCTATGAAGACCGCTGGGGCGGCGAAATAAACTGGTCCCGGGAATACCGCGGCGGCGATGAAGTATATGGGGAAAGTATTTATACTAAGAGAGGAGAACTCTTCGGCAATTACCAGTTGCCGCTAAAAGAGCACATCGTTTTCCAGTTCAGTGCGAATACCCATGACCAGAACAGCGCTTACGGCAACCTCTTCTACCTTGCCCGGCAGGATGTAGCCTTTGCCCAGCTCACCTGGAATAAAAGAATCCGGAAACATGACCTGTTGAGTGGTCTAAGCTATCGCTTCACCTATTATGATGACAATACTCCTGCAACCGCGGTAGTTCCTTCCAGGACACACTTACCCGGCGCTTTCGTCCAGGATGAGATTACTTTTGACGCTAAAAACACGCTATTGTTGGGCCTGCGTTACGACTATAACTCCCTACATGGCAGTATCTTTTCGCCAAGAGCGTATTATAAATGGAATTCGGCCAATAAATATAACGTGCTCCGCATCGGTGTGGGAAATGGCTACCGGGTAGCCAACGTGTTTACCGAAGACCATGCTGCCCTGACCGGCTCGCGAAGCCTGGAATTTGTACGGGAACTAAAACCCGAAACTTCCTGGAATACCAATATCAATTTTGTAAAAAAGATCGTACTCGGGAATGCTTTTATGAGTATTGATGCCACTGCTTTTTACACTTATTTCACCAATAAGATCATTGCTGATTATGATACCGATCCCAATAAGATTATCTACGATAACCTGGATGGCTATGCTATTTCAAAGGGCTGCTCACTTAACCTTGACCTTGCATTAGACAATGGCTTGAAAATACTGGCTGGCGGAACGTTGATGGACGTGTACAGCGTGCAAAACGAAATAAAAACCAGGCAATTATTCACAGAAAAGTTCACCGGTGTCTGGACAATCAGCTACCCTATTCCTAAAATCAGATTGAATATTGATTACACGGGCAATGTTTACGGGCCTATGCGCCTGCCTTTATTGAGCGATGCCGATCCCCGGCAGGAATATTCGCCCTGGTGGAGTATACAGAACCTGCAACTGACTAAGAAACTGGGTGAAAAACTGGAAATCTACGGTGGGGTGAAAAACCTGCTCGACTGGACTCCTGACAGGAACAACCCGTTTATCATAGCCCGGGCAAATGACCCTTTTGACAAACAGGTACAGTTTGATGCAAGCGGCCAGGCACTTAAAACAGCCGACAACCCATACGGCTTAACTTTTGATCCTTCTTATGTCTATGGCCCCAACCAGGGCCGGCGCACATTCCTGGGGATACGGTTAAGTTTTTAAATTTTAACGATACGACAACGGTATTTTGTAAGATTCATAGCTTATTATTACCGTGTGAAATTTTACCCTATTGTGACAGGGCAGCAAGCCTAATTTTCATCACCCTCTTTAACCACTTATAAAACAATGTTTGAGCCGATCATAAACTATTTATCCGCTATAAGTGCCGTAGAAGCAGCATTGCTGGCTACCATCTTTACCTGGCTGGTTACCGCTGCGGGAGCCGCTACCGTTTTCTTTTTCAAAGAAACCAATAGAAAAGTCATGGATGGTATGCTGGGCTTCACCGGTGGTGTAATGATCGCCGCAAGCATCTGGAGCCTGATCATACCGGCGATCAGTATGAGTTCAGGCGAAGGATTTATCAAAGTGCTGCCTACCGTGGCGGGAATCCTTATGGGCGCCGGTTTTCTTTATGGACTGGATAAGGTCTTACCCCATTTTCATGTAAACCTGAGGCAAACAGAAGGGGTAAAATCACCCTGGCAACGCACAACATTAATGATCCTGGCCATTACCTTGCACAACATTCCCGAAGGACTTGCCGTGGGCGTGATGTTTGGCGGAGTGGCCGCGGGCATTCCAGAAGCAAGTATTGGCGGGGCTTTAGCTCTGGCGATCGGTATCGGATTGCAAAATTTCCCGGAAGGGATCGCGGTAGCTATGCCGATGCGTCGCATGGGGGTAAGCCGCAAAAAAAGCTTTTTTTACGGTCAGCTGTCTGCTATTGTTGAACCCATAGCGGGCGTACTGGGGGCCTTTGCGGTGGCATTCTTTACCCCTATCCTGCCTTATGCATTGGCCTTCGCCGCCGGAGCGATGATCTTTGTGGTGGTGGAGGAAGTGATTCCAGAAGCGCAACAAAACAGGGATTCCGATGTAGCCACCATTGGCTTTATAGCTGGTTTCATCGTAATGATGTGCCTGGATGTGGCATTGGGGTAAATAGAAAAGCCACTCTAGATAAAGAGCGGCTTTCCCTACAGAAATTATTAATTTCTACATCTTGACAAATTTATGGTTTGTATTTACCCCATTGGCGTTTTTAACGGATAGTATGTAAACGCCCTGACTAAGCTTTGAAATATCAAATGACAGTATATTACCACCCACCGACAATCTACTCTGACGAGTTTTCAACTGTCTTCCGTTCATATCTGATATCGTAAAGGTCGCATTTTCTTCAAGTGAAGCGAACACTTCCAGGTTTAATAATGCAGTAGCCGGATTGGGGTATAGTGTTACTTTCATCATTTGTTCACCTATTGAGCTTAGAGGTAAAGTCGGACTTTGTTTCACCAAAGTATCTCTTTCTCCGCCGCCTTTATAAGCAAAAGCAGGTTGCCAATAATAGATTTGTACCCGGTTGCCATGGCCGGCGTATATTACTTCACCATCTACAGTTCCTTTGATGACATTGGCTACACTATGCTCAGGTGGAGCCTGCCAGCTACCTTCAATCCAGGTATGTATCCAACCTCCGGAACCGTTTTTATAATACATCTGCATTTTCCCGTCATTTCCTCTATAAACAATCTCTCCTCCGGGCTGCACATTCAAATCACCCCTTATATTTTTCTCATTCTGACCAAACTGAGGGCTCACCCATCCATGTACCCATGCTCCTGAAGTACTTTTTTTAAAAGAGTGAATTTTATCATCATTTCCCCTATAGTAAACGGTATTATCTACTTTATCTACAGCAATTGAGGCTACAAGTTCAGATACATTTGTTGTAGTTGAATTATTAGCGCTATTATCAATGATATGGTGCTGCCAACCTCCCGGTGTCCAGAAATAAGTATGTAATTTACCGTACGGTCCCCTGTAGAAAAGGTGATTATCCTTACCCACAGTCACATTTCCGGTAACATTCTGCGATGAAGGAGCCCCATCTATAATCCAGGCATGCTGCCAGCCATTTGCAGCTGTCCAATAATATGATTGCATTTTATTATCGCCACCTCTGTAAAAGAGTTGGTTGCCTTCTCCCACAACTAATGAAAACGGCGCCTCATGGACATTAAACCAGGTACTGGCATTCCACCTTGCGGGATCAACCCAGTCGTGGGTCCAGCCACTTGTAAAATTACCATAATAGAGATCGGAAGAGCGTCGTGTAGGGAAAGAG
>CAXYKQ010000124.1:0-8556 GCA_964277835.1 uncultured Edaphocola sp.
TATGTCCTTTAGGAAATTTAGCTGCGATGTCCTCATCTTTTACGGCAGGTGTGATGACCACATCGTCACCTTGTTGCCAGTTAGCCGGAGTAGCCACCTGGTAGTCTGCCGTTAGTTGCAGGCTGTCAATGACGCGCAAGATCTCGTCAAAATTGCGCCCCGTGGATGCGGGGTAGGTGATCATCAATTTTACCGTTTTGTCGGGTGCAATTACCAGGACGGAACGTACGGTAGCGGTAGCGCTGGCATTGGGATGGATAAAGTCATACAACTCAGAAACTTTGCGGTCATGGTCGGCAATGATCGGGAAGTTTACAGTTGTATTTTGTGTTTCGTTAATGTCTTTAATCCATTCCAGGTGGCTTTCTACAGGATCTACGCTCAGTGCAATTACTTTTACATTCCTTTTTTCAAAATCATTTTTTAGCCGGGCAGTTGCGCCTAATTCCGTGGTGCATACCGGTGTGAAATCAGCGGGATGCGAAAATAATACGCCCCAACCCGTACCCAGGTAATCATAAAAATTAATGGTGCCGGCTGAACTTTCAGCGGTGAAGTCGGGAGCGATGTCCCCTAATCTTAATGTTGCCATGTATTATATCATTTTAAATAAAAAAATTGAGCAGTGCTGACCGGAATCGAACCGGTGTATTAGCTTTTGCAGAGCTATGCTTCCAACCACTCGGCCACAGCACTCAGGTATTTTCAGGATCAATTGTAACCGATCGGTAACAGCTCCTCTTTTATACATCTTTAAAGGTGCCTCATCGGGTTTGCGGATTATTGGGCGGCGTGGAAAAAATGCATAAGACACTCAACCCGTTTGGAGCAGCCTTTAAAGCAGCAAGTACCTGGTCCGAATTCTTGATTCCTTCAGCTCTGTAAGCATCGATATGGGCGATTTTTTCAGTAATCCGGATGGCCCGTTTTGTAAATCCCGGCAGCATCTTAGGTTTTACTTGTTCTGTTCTATAAAGCATGCGTCTGTTTTTTTATTCGAAGAGTTTACCTGCAATGGACAAAGGTCCTGCCCTTAAGCAGCGGGCGCCCAGGCAGATAGCTATTTTCAGTGGAGCCTTTCTGCGTCGCATGGTTGAATAATGAATATGAGTAACATCAGTAACTTATACGACAACATCGTTGCAGCACGCAACAACAATGAGTCTTACACTGCTTTCGCATCTGTTTCGGCGCATCCATGGAACGTTGCGGGTACAGCAGGGATAGGTTCATGCGGTATATTAAATTAATATTTGTTGATGAATTTTGAACTTGATGACGATGCAAATATATAGTCTACTAAAATAGTAGACAAATAAATCTTTGGTTAAGTCAAAAAAAATAATTTACTTTTTTAATCGGCAGGGTAATAAAAAAGGTCGGAATGCTTTGCCTGCTTATTGCATCTCCCGGTAGCGGCAGCGCTTCCAATATTCAGGTCTGTCGATGTAATGCTGTATGGTGAAACCTGGAATGCTTACTTTAAAGAATTGTTTGATTTTATCAGTCTTTAAGCATTGCTCACCCGGTATTGCTCAGCTAAACTTGATATACCAAGTATTAAGCTGAGAATAGACTGTGTGCATAGCGGCAATTGTATTATAATTAATTCCTGTTGTTGCTGTTTCGTGGTGATGCACTGCTGATTTTTCCACAGTTTGAGGAAATAGAGCACTTTTAATTGTTACCGGAACTGTGAAAGAATAGGTAAAAAGAGATGCCGGGATCTCTTTCAGACTATTGTATACCAGCTTTTTAGTTAATTGATTGAATTCATTGGCGCAATATTTGCATTATATGTCTACAGTTGAGCGCTGTTAATGGTATGATGATGGGTTGTAAAACAAATTTAAATGTTTTTGTATATGGAAAATAGAAACAGTAGTGAGATTTATAGCGCTGAAACCAGCAGTAATACTTTAGTAGATTTTTTTAAGGAAAAATACCAGGCTGCTGTAGCGGCAGAGCTGCGGATCCGGAATCTGCTGAGCCAATTGAAAGGGGATTGCGAAGATGCCACTTTATTTCATTTTTTTAAAACAGAAAGCCTTGAAGCAATGGGTTATGGCGCAACAGTACCGAAAGACCCGGAGCTTTATCACCAATAAGCTATTGAAAATTAACCCGATTTTTAATCTTTATTAAAAAAATAGATATGAGAAGAATTATTACCGCCTTATCAGGCATCGCACTAGCTGGAGGAACACTTATTTTCGCCACTTCCTGTTATAAAGAACAAGATTGGAACTGCGTATGCAAGGACAACCAGGGTCAGGAAACTACCGACCTTATAAGAGACAAAACACGAAAAGAAGCTAAAGCAGAATGTGATTCTAAAATTAATGTATTGGGTTACGAAAGAGAGTGTAAGTTGTCGGTATTTTAATCACTGACTAAATAAACAACCTTATACGAGGGTATTTTTATCTCCTGATAAAAATACCCTTTTTTATTGTGGCGCTGCATACCTTGAAAACCAGGTAATCATGCAACAATTATATAATCCTTTTAGAGAAATGAGTGAGCTCCTTTAATCAGCTTTCAGGCCACGTTTTTCGGTAAAAAGTTGTACATGTTACAAAACTTAAGTACTTTTCCTGCTTCTTATCTTTGCTTCACACTATTATTACTTAATTTATTAACATTATGAAAGTATTAGTGATTGGAAATGATCGTAATTACGTGACTTTCTTAAGCAAAAAACTGACTGAAGTTTCGATGGAAATAAAAGACTGTGAGTCTTTGGCTGATGCTTCCATACTATTAGCTAAGGAGGCGTTTAGGGTCGTTATCTGTTGTCTCCCTTTGCTTCGTAAATCTTGTCCTTTCGAATTAATGGAGGAACTTAATAGTTGTGTAGGCAATGCTGCCATAATAATTATCAGCGATAATATACAATTGCACGCTGCAATGGACCTGATGCGTTTGGGTGTTTATACTTGTTTTAACCGTCCTTTCCCTTTAGAACAGTTGACAAAAGTGCTTAATGAAATCGGGGAGTTTAGGGCGGACGACAGCACTAAAACCGCTACGGGTTCTAAGTCACCCGAAATAATGAAACACGAGCCGGAGAAAATCGTGTTGTCTAAAAAGCATTATGTCCGGGGGATCAGTACTGTGGCTAATAAAATGTATAAACAGATAGACCTGGTAGGCCCGACTTCCTTTAGCGTAATCGTATATGGTGAGACCGGTACCGGTAAGGAAGCAGTAGCGCACCGGGTAGCCACAGCTAAAAGTGTCACCGCGCCTTACATCGCGGTGGATTGCGGCTGTCTGACCAAGGAGTTAGCTTTAAGTGAACTGTTCGGTCATGAAAAAGGAAGTTTTACCGGCGCTGTAGCCAGGAAAATCGGGGCCTTCGAGCTGGCCAATAATGGTACGCTTTTCCTGGATGAGATCGGCAACCTGGATTACGAGGTGCAGGGTTACCTGTTGCGCGCAATACAGGAACGAAAGATACGCAGGGTAGGTGGTACAGAAGATGTGGTGACCAGGGTGCGGATCGTGGTGGCCTCTAACGAAAACCTGGCTGCTGCTGTTAAATCCGGTAAATTCCGGGAAGACCTTTATCACCGGTTAAACGAATTCGAGATCACCGTACCGCCTTTGCGCTCGCGTCCCGAAGATTTACCCCTGTTTATAGCACAATTTTTAGGCGAAGCCAATATAGAGCTGGGTAAGACTGTGCTTATGCCGGATGCCGCAGCCATGGATGCGTTACAGCAATATAACTGGCCGGGAAATATCCGGGAACTTAAAAATATAATCCGCAGAGCCTGCTTGTTTTGTCCTGACCATACAGCTATCAACAACAATTATCTTCCGGAGGAAATACAGAATTATAACAACATTGAAGCCGAGGAGCCCATCCAGGGCAGTAGCGCCCCTATGGATGTTACAAAAATGAAACGGGCCGGGGCGATCACTATTGATGATATAGAAGAGGCGCTTAAACTGTCTAATTATAACAAGACCCAGGCGGCGCAGTACCTGGGTATAGATCGTAAGACATTATACAATAAACTGAAGCGACTAAATGGAGATGACCAGTCTGTGCTGGTCAAATAGATCACTACAATATACAACCAGGCCCCGGATATTATCCGGGGCCTGGTTGTATATTGTATAGCGCGTTTTTTTATCAAATTCCAGGTATAGCCTGGTCTATTTTTCCGTTTCCTTTTTTATATTGTAGTATTCAGAACGGATCTTAGCAGTAGGTAAGTGGATCTGGAAACCCAGGTTAAGGGATAAACCGGAAACATTACCCGTTCCGTAAGTGCCCTGGTACATAGCTGAAGTTTCCAAAGCAACATTCGGAGACAGGAAATAAGCATAACCTGCGCCAAATCTCAAATTGAAACCAACTTCTACATCAGTTTGACCGGCAACACCAACAGCAGCTTCAGCAAAGAAGCGACCTTTGTTCAACACATTGTCAATGTTGAATTCTTTAGGCGCAAAATAATAACGGCCAAATGCGCGGATTCCGTAGTTGAAGATAATGTCATTACCTTTAACTGCGTTAAAACCCAGCGGTACTTCAGCACCGATAGCCAGGTTATTCTGAACGAAATAACCAACTTTAGGACTGACTTGAAGGGAAACATTGCTTGCAGAGCCAAGGCCAAATCCTACATTAGCCAGCTGACCACCCACCATTATGGTTCCTTTTTGTAATTGTGCGTAGCTGCCAAAACCCAGAGTCGTCAGTAAAAGTGTACTTGTCAGTATTCTTTTCATAATCTATAATTTAAAGGGTGAGTAAATAAAATGTTGCTTTGTTCGGTGAAATATCAGGGTATAATGTAAATAATTTTCGTTATTGTTTTATTGGGCTACTTCATCTAATAAGACAATGTTGTTATTGTATTCACGAAGGCGTGCCTTCAGGATAATTCTATCTCCTTCTTTTAAAGTGTCGATACGTTTGATATCCAATATACAACATTTTATCAATAATGGCGTACTGTCCGAAGGATTGTTATTATCGCTGCACATCAGGGTCAGATAGTTACAATCATCTTCTGATAGAGATTTAGCCAGGTGCACCGTACCCGATAGCGTCAACAGGTTGTCCTTGTATTTGCTCATCGCAATCCCGGAATTGCCGGTAAAATCGCTGCACATTTCGCTGGCACTTACTGTTATCGGTGCCGAAGCCGGTTTTTCACTTAATATGGTATCGGCATAAGGCGGCTCTTCATTGTTGCTCTGGTTGTTATTGCTATTGTTCTTACAGGAATAGGAAAAGAACAGAACAAAGGCCAACAGGCCTGAAATTAATTGCTTACTCATAAAATCGATTTAATGGGTTAGTATCGCTAATCCTGGACTAAATCTTGCCAGCTGTCCGGCCGGTTCGTTTTCTATACAGGACCTTTTTCGAAAGCGATCCTTTTACTATCACAATACAGCTGTCCTGCCCGCCTGAGGCCGGTGAGGGGCAGCTGTTTGAAATGTAGCAAAAACCAGGCCTGTAGCCGTTTTTAACAAAATTTCACAAATGGAGCTGATTTAGGCCCTAAAAGTGTTGTGGAAGCCGGCGTACAAATGGGGAATACACGTGGAAATGTGCCCTCCATCCCGGGACTTAAACTTGTTACCTAACCTATCACACCGCTTTTTACGCTCAAATGGTCTGATTATTGCAATGGTTATGAGTATTTAGATAATTTGGACTTCAAAAAATGAGTTATGGCGCACGAAAAGGTTACTATTAAAGGCGTAATAGGGGTATTAAAAGACAGTTTCAAGGGGTTTGTGGACGATAATGTTATGGGCTTGTGCGGCGCTCTATCTTATGCTACTATTTTTTCGATCGCTCCTTTAATGGTGGTATTGATCGCGATTATCAGCTTTATTTATGGCGCTGATGCGGTACAGGGGAATATTTACAGTTCGCTGGAGGATATGATGGGTGCGGATGCGGCCTTACAATTACAGAACCTGGTGAAGAGTGCCTCGTTGTCGGGAAAAAGTACTATGGCTGCGATTATCGGAGTTGCCACACTTATTTTTGGTGCTTCCACTGTTTTTGCGCAGATACAAGGCTCGCTGAATACCATCTGGGGCATTAAACCAAAACCGAAAAGCGGTATTTTGAAATTGCTTGTCAATCGGCTGCTTTCTTTTTCTTTAGTATTAAGTATCGGTTTCTTGCTGATCGTATCTTTAAGCCTGAATGCAGCATTGTCCTATGTGAGTAATTATATACTCGATTATTTCCCCGGCGGAATGGGTATTTTAATCAACATTATTAATTTTATCGTTACCTACGTGATACTTGCCGTTTTATTCGGTTATATTTTTAAGGTATTACCCGATGCAAAGATCCGCTTCCGGGATGTGGCAGTGGGCGCACTGGTTACTGCGGCCTTATTTATGATCGGTCGCTTACTCATCTCCCTATATATCGGCTTTTCTAAATTTGACGACACCTTTGGCGCTTCTGCCGCAATCATCGTAATTTTAGTATGGATTTACTACTCTTCACTGATTCTTTATTTCGGCGCTGAGTTTACCAAAGCCTGGGCCATAAAATTCGGTTATAAAATATACCCGGACAAGTTCGCGGTGACGACTAAACTTGTAGAAATAGAAGTTGAAGATGCCGCTGTCGAAACCTTGAATAAAGAAGTTAAGGAAGCCACGGAAGATAAAGAAGATACTAATAACTGGAGGTTATAACAAGTAGGAAACAATCAGAATGCTTATGGTTTGTATCAAAGGTAATTAATCTTAGTGCAAGCCATAAGTTACTGTAATACCGAATTTAGTAGTAATGGTTCGGAATACTGCAGTTTGTAGAATTTGCGCCTTCATGACCAGGATCACTTTCTCGCTCCGTTTGTTGCGGATCACTCTCCTTTCTTCAAACATAGTAATGCGTATATAGTCGAAATTATTAAGTCGCAAAAGATCAACAATGGCTAAGGCCTCTGATAATTGAAATTCCATATTGATAGTTCATTACAAATAACCTGCAAGCGAAAAATAATGGTGAGGTATTGGTTGCGCACTGTTTAATAATCGTGTGCTGGCTCTCTTAAAGGTTATAAATAGAATACTTCAATTAATATGCCAAAGCTGGTTCTGCAGAGTAATATATTTATCCTGGTGTAGTGCTAAACGGGTAACCGGGCCGTAAGACAACAAACCCGGAAGCCTAAGCTCCCGGGCGTTTTCGTTTTAGCTGCAAAAGCTCAGCAGCAAAACTATAGGCGTGGGCCTATTATTTCCAATCCTGCGTTTCTTCAACCGGGATTTGTTTGAGAAATTCATCGAAAGCAGGACCCTGGTTGTCGGAATACATACCGTAAGAGTCCATTACATAACCCGTATTCCCTTCTTTATCCCTGATAAGATAGATTGCGGAGTTATCTCCCGGGTCAGACATGCCTTCAAAGCGGAAAATCTTAATGATCGTGAGGTCGTTGGGATTGTAGATATTACCCATTCCCTGTAATTTCCCGTGATCAGACATTTTAAGTTCATTGTCCATGCCACGTGCTTTCAATTTTTCTAATACTTCGGTAAGGGTGCTCATGGCGCCCATGTGGTCCTTACTATTCATAACATTCAGGTTTGATTATCATTAATAATAGTGCAAATTTTGTGCCAGGCAGTAGTGCAAATTCGCTATTTACTTAATTTTGAGTCCGCGATAAAAGAAATCCGGCATTGTAATTTAATCCGTGATGCCATATTTTTGACACATCCGATTAACGCAAAAGTTTCTTAACCCTTAAAATTTTTTTTGGCTGTAGTAAAAGCAATCAAACCGGGGGGCCAAAGCCCCAAAAGGAGTATGGTACACCGGATAAAAGAAGGCGTGTCACTCAGGAAACTAAGCCGAAACACCCGGATTTAAAACCACATAAACATAAGCCCGGAGATGCTTAATAATAATCTTTTTTATATTCAACAATAAATTGCACGCTCGAAGAAATAGAAGGATTCATTACTTGTTGAACCCTCAACTGATGTTATTCATTCACTCCTCCAGCTTTTTCAATACCCGGTTGAGGCTTCGCACCGAAATGCCCAGATATGCCGCCATATCTTCCTTTGACAATTCGATGTCCTGCCTGTCTTTCAGCGCCAGCAGCTTTCCAAGGCTATGCTCCAAGGTATAGAGTTGCTGGTAGGAAGCGCGGCTGGCCGTGTTCACGATCCGTCCGGCAAAGGTATGCAGCATCAGCTCGTTCAAAGTGAAATCCTGCTGTAACAGGGATCGGAAATAAGGCACAGAGAAAGCATATACACTTACCGCCGTCATCGCTTCAATATGGCACAGGCAGGGAATCTGGCGCAACATTTCTATATCGCCCAGTATTTCCCCTTTGCCCAGGAATTCCAGGATGTAGGATTTGTCGTTAGGCGTGGAAAAATAGCATTTGGTAATGCCGGAACGGATCAGCATCACTTTCGTAGCCACTTCATCCTGGCACAATAGTTTCTGGCCTTTGGCATACTGCCGGACCACGATATGCTCCCTGCGCTCCTGTTGCCGGTAAAGCGCCTCGGCATAAGCTAAAAATGAATCATTAG
>CAXYKQ010000125.1:0-5649 GCA_964277835.1 uncultured Edaphocola sp.
TGAAAAATTAAACGAAGGTACTTCAACAGGCACTAAATGGATCAAGAGTACAGGTGCGGAATTGCATTCTTATTCCCCGGTAGATGGCAAACTAATCGCAACAGTGAAGCAATCTACAGCTAAGGATTACGAGAAAGCGATGCAAAAAGCTACAGAAGCTTTTAAAACCTGGAAAATGATGCCGGCGCCCAAACGTGGTGAGATCGTTCGTCAATTCGGAGATTCTTTAAGAGCGAAGAAAGACAGCCTGGGCGCATTGGTTTCTTATGAAATGGGGAAAAGCTTGCAGGAAGGTCTTGGCGAGGTTCAGGAAATGATTGATATCTGTGACCTTGCTGTAGGACTGTCCCGCCAGCTGTTTGGTTTGACTATCGCCAGCGAGCGCCCGGGGCACAGAATGATGGAGCAATATCATCCTCTGGGCGTAGTCGGTATTATTTCCGCCTTCAATTTCCCGGTTGCGGTATGGAGCTGGAATACCGCGTTGGCTTGGGTTTGTGGTGATACCTGCATCTGGAAACCCTCAGAAAAAACTCCAATTACAGCAATAGCGTGTCAAAAAATCATCGGCGAGGTATTAAGGAAAAACGGTTTGCCGGAAGGTATCTCCTGCCTGGTTATCGGCGGAAGAGAGATTGGTGAATTATTAAGCGCGGACACCCGCATTCCTTTGGTTTCTGCTACCGGTTCGACGCGCATGGGTAAAGAAGTAGCGACTACGGTTGCCGGTCGTCTAGGCCGTTCTTTATTAGAACTAGGCGGTAACAATGCCATCATCGTTACAGAAAACGCGGACCTGGATATGACTTTGATCGGTGCGATCTTCGGCGCTGTGGGTACTGCAGGACAAAGATGTACCACTACCCGTCGCCTGATCATCCATGAGAACAAATATGAAGAGCTGAAGAAAAAATTGGTAAACGGTTACAAGCAATTGAAAATCGGTAATCCTTTAGATACGAAAAACCATGTTGGTCCATTGATCGATACTGATGCGGTTGATATGTATCTGGAAGCGATTAAAAAAGCGGAAGCGGAAGGCGGTAAGATCCTGGTAAAAGGTGGCGTGTTGAGCGGAGCGGGTTATGAAAGCGGTTGCTATGTAAAACCATGCGTGATCGAAGCGGAAAACCATTTCGAAATCGTACAGCACGAAACATTTGCACCGATCCTATACATCATGAAGTACCGTACTCTGGACGAAGCAATCGAGATGCAAAACGGCGTTCCGCAAGGTTTATCTTCTTCGATCATGACCACTAACGTTCGTGAGGCCGAACAATTCTTAGCAGCTGCGGGTAGTGATTGTGGTATTGCTAATGTAAATATAGGTACCAGCGGTGCCGAGATCGGTGGCGCCTTTGGGGGTGAAAAAGAAACCGGCGGCGGTCGTGAAAGCGGTTCTGATGCCTGGAAAGTGTACATGCGTCGCCAGACCAATACGGTAAACTACAGTACGCAGCTACCTTTGGCACAAGGCATCAAATTTGATTTAAAATAATTAATTCTTTTCATAATGGGCGTTGGAGCAACAATTTTAGAAGTATTAAAATACACGATACCCGCGATCGTTGTATTGATCGCTTGTGCCATCATCGTCGGTAAATTTCTTACCGGTGAGTTCAGGAGAAAGCAGCTTGCTGTATTCCAGGAGGGACAGGAAACGACTTTGCGCCTGCGCCTGCAGGCCTACGAGCGCCTGACCATGTTTATCGAGAGATCACATCCCAGGGAGTTGATCCCACGAGTATACATCACGGGTATGAATGTGCGCGACCTGCAAACGCTGGCCATTACTTCGATCAAAACAGAATTTGAGCATAATCTTTCGCAGCAGATCTATGTATCTTCCAGCGTATGGAATACTATAGTTTCGGTGAAAGAACAGGAAATAGCAATGATCAACCAGATCGCGCAAACCCTGAACCCGGAAGAGGATGCCAAAGAATTAAATGGCCGCATCATTAACTATATTGTCTCCCACGAAGAAGATACACCGGCCCAGATCGCTCTCGAAGCCATCAACAACGAAGCCAAGATGGTCATGTACCAACAGGCCTAAAAGAAAAAATAAATATTTAAATACGGATTATGCAATGGCGTAATCCGTATTTTTACTTTAGAGAGACACTGTCGATCGAAAACAACATACCTGATACTGCAAAGAGGCAGCATTGCTCCCGGCAATGTTGCCGTTGCACGAAAATATATCACTATGAAAAGCATTATTCTTGGTAAACAAGAGCCGGAGTTTATCCGGGAAGAATCGCTCCCGGAATTGCTTTCGGCAAGCTTTGTAAAGCATGCCGGCAAGACCGCTTTTATTTTTAAAGATGAAAAATTGTCTTATGCCGAACTGGATAGCTGGAGTAATGCTATTGCGGCGCAATTGATGAATGAGGGCGTACAGGCAGGCGATACCGTAGGCGTCTGGTACCCGCGCAGCCTGGAGTTGCCGGTAATTATCCTGGGTATATTGAAGGCCGGCGCGGCTTATATTCCCCTGGACCGGGAAATGCCATTAGAGCGGATTCAAAAAGTCTTTACTGATATAGGGGTGAAAAGGTATTTCTCTGATGTAGTAATTCCTGTTGCGGCGCAGCCTGCTAACCCGGCAATACGCCCAGACACTCCTGTTGCCCCGGTAAAGTTGAAGATTCAACCCGATTCCTGGGCGTATGTATTATTTACTTCCGGCAGTACCGGCAATCCGAAAGGTATTCCTATTGCCCATCATAATATTTGTCACCTGGTGCGTGCCGAGCAGGATGTATTGGAGATACAAGCCAATGACCTCGTTTACCAGGGATTTTCAGTTTCTTTCGATATGTGGTGCGAGGAGGTTTGGATCAGCCTGTTTGCCGGGGCCTCGATCTGGATCGCCGATGCACTCACTGTTAAAGCACTCGATGAACTTTCCGGAGTATTGTCTGAAAATAAAATAACGGTATTACACGCCGTACCCAGCGTACTGGCCATTATTGATGAGCTGCCGGGAATCAGGTTGGTCAATTCCGGCGGCGAAGCCTGTACCCAGTCTGTATTGGATAAATGGGGCATCGGTGACCGTAAATTTATCAATAGTTATGGTCCTACAGAAACGACGGTGACTTCCAACATGGCATTTAGCCGTGCCGGAGATCCCATAACAATTGGCCCGCCACTACCCAATTACAATATTGCCGTCGTGGATGAATCGTTACGGATTGTTCCGCGCGGAGAGGCCGGAGAAATGATCATAACAGGGCCCGGCGTAAGCCAGGGATATTTTAATTTACCGGAATTGACCCGTGAGAAATTCCTGGATAACCCTTTCGAAGAACTGCCCGGAACTCACATCTACAAAACCGGGGACGCCGTACTGATCAGGGAAGACGGTTTTATAGAATTTCACGGGCGGCTCGATGACCAGATTAAATTAAGAGGCTACCGGATAGAGCTCGGCGAGATCGAAAGCAGGCTTTCCCGGGTTGAAGGCGTTGCTGCAGCAGCGGTAACCACTAAAAAAGATGCGAATGACCAGGAGCAATTAGTAGGTTACGTGGTCTGGAAGCATGCCTCAGCATCTTTTATCGAAAGCAGTGTAAGGGCACAAATTGCCCAATTCCTGTCGCCGTATATGGTCCCTGTAACGATTATTATGCTGCCGGAAATGCCCCGGATGCCGAGCGGGAAGATCAACCGGAAAAGTTTACCCCTGCCGGAGTCCTTTCATCAGCATAGTACGGCAGACAAGGAGCACTATATCGCCGCTACTGACGAGTTGGCTACAAAAGTACTAAAGGTGCTGCAGCAGGTATTTCAAAAGCCGGACCTGGACCTGGATAAAGATTTTTTTACTGACCTGGGAGGTCACTCATTACTGGCGGCGACGCTTGTGTCTAAACTACGTAAAGATGCCGGTCTTAGCTTTGCATCTTTAAAAGATATTTATGAGCACCGGCCATTAAGTGCTTTTGCAGCGCAGCTTGAAGAAAAACAAACCAAAGCTACCGCAACAGACAGGAAACTGCGGGAAGTACAGGAGGTAAGCACCCTGCAATATTATTTGTGTAACGCCTTGCAAACGCTGAGCCTTTTTTTAGTGTATGGCCTGCTGGCTATCGAAGTTATTTTTCCTTACCTGAGCTATTATTACTTAATGGTAGAAGGCTATTCCCACTTCTCTGCTTTCGTGAGCGCGGCCGTATTTTACCTACTTATTCCCCCTGCGCTTTCCATTATTGCTATCGTTTTAAAATGGCTGATCGTGGGTAAATTAAAAGAAGGCGATTATCCTCTTTGGGGCTGGTATTATTTCCGGTGGTGGTTCTGGAAAGCTTTGAAGCGACTATTGCCTTCTCAGTATATAGTAGATACGCCATTATACCCGCGTTACCTTCGGCTTTTAGGCGTTAAGGTAGCGGGTTCGGCCCAATTGAGTTTATTGCCAATCGGGGCCGAGGACCTGGTGACCATTGGTGAAAATGTAAGTACCAGTTCCGGCTGTGTTATTGATAATGCTTCTGTTGAAGCCGGCTATTTAAAGCTAAGGAAGGTTGAGCTGGGAGCTCATGCATACATGGGCTCTTCCTCTATAGTTTGTGGCGGCGCTGTGATCGAAGAAAATGGCGAGCTGCAGGATCTTAGTTGCTTGCAGGAAGGTCAGCGAATTTTAAAAAACGAAGTATGGAATGGCAGCCCTGCCAGCAAGGTTGGTATTAAAGCCGCAACGGGACCGGTGCCCCTGGCTTCGACGGCAAAACGGAATTTACACGCGCTGAAATACCTCGCATCACTGTTTATTTTTCCTTTAGTTATTGTCATCCCGCTGCTGCCTACCCTGTATATCCTCTACGTGGCAGACAACAATGCAGATGATTATAATTTCAATTATTTATGGCAGGCTCCTTTCCTGGCAACCAGCTACCTGTTGATCTTCATAACCTGCGTCGTTTTGCTGTCCCGTCTTTTGCAGGTCGGAATGAGACCCGGCAATTATTCGATTTACGGGTTTACTTATTACCGCAAGTGGATGAAAGACCAGTTGATAAATTTGTCTTTGACGGTTTTGCATCCTTTATATGCTTCGATATATATAGCGGCCTATTATCGACTGCTCGGTGCCAAGGTGGGTAAAAATACCGAGATCTCGACCGCAAGCGATGTTTCTCATAATTTGTTAGCAATAGGTGCTGATTCCTTTATCGCAGATGCTGTGATCCTGGGAGAACATGATGTAAAAAATGAAGTACTTACTTTAAGAAACACTCATATCGGCAATACTTGTTTTGTGGGTAACAGCGGGTTGATCCCTCAGGGATATCATTTAAAAGATAACACGTTGATCGGGGTACTGTCTAAGGCCCCGGAAGAACAGTTACAGTATGAACAGGAGAACGTAGACTGGTTTGGCTCCCCGCCGATCGCCCTGCCCTCCCGGCAAAAAATGGCCGGATTTGAAGATAAGCGCACTTTTACTCCTTCATTTGGTTTGAAGCTTTCGCGCGCGATCGTTGAGGGCCTGCGGATCATTTTGCCGCAGACCTGCATCATCATTTGCTCGGTACTGCTGATCGCTTATGCCCATGACCTGCTGACCATGTCCGTAGGTAAGCTGTTGTTGTATATTCCCTTATATTACCTGTTCTTTATGGGCATTCCCTTGTT
>CAXYKQ010000126.1:0-4724 GCA_964277835.1 uncultured Edaphocola sp.
TTTCGTAAACCTGTGTAAACAGGCGATAGGCTCCGCCATAGATATCGTCGACGGCAATAATTTCATCTCCGGTAGTCAAAAGTTTTACTACTGCATCGATAGCCGCCAATCCGGTGGCAAAGGCATAAGCATGGCTGCCGTTTTCCAGCCCCGCGACCAGGTTTTCCAGGGCCTTGCGGGTAGGATTGCCCGAGCGGCCATAATCAAAGCCTTTATTGACACCAGGCGCCTCCTGCACAAAGGTTGCGGTTTGGTAAATGGGCACCGAGATAGCGCCGGTTAGCGGATCTACAGGGATCGCATGAATGATGTTGGTGTTTGATGTGTTGTTGGTACTCATCGTGATTAAATTTTTTACAGATCAAAAAATGAAATCACTTACGCAGTTCACTCACAGGAGCGCGCATAAAAAAAAGCGCTCCTGATAGTCAGAAGAGCTTTTCAATATTTTAGAAGAAAAAGAAAATGCTGTTTATCTGAACTTATCTTTCTCCGGTTGCCCGGAGTTGGAGTTGACACCTTACCTGATCTCGCGATCCGGCAGGTTGTCAAGGTTTCGCAGGGCCATATCCCTCCACCTTTCTGAATAAGTAATCTTAAAGAACTGTTGCAAATTTAATGTAAGAAAAATCAAACGGCCAAATTTTTTTTCTGAAAAATTGAGCCCCGGCAAGTTGATCAACAAACGAAACCTAAACCCGCCGCGGATTTGCCACTTTATCGCTTTACTAAAAATTTAGCCCAAAAAATATAAGATAAGGCCGAAAGTGAGGTACCCAAAAGACTACCCACGTAAATATCTTCAAAAAAATGTTGTCCCAGGTACATCCTGGAATAGGCAACCAGGAAGGCCAGGAAAAAAAATAATATACTCCAGGATGCTCTCCCGGCAGGCAGCAATATACTCAACAAGGTGAAACAGGCAAAGGCCCCTGCGGTATGGCCGGATGGGAAAGACAGTTGTGCATGCAGGTGCAGTCCCGCTATCCGGTGAAACCATTCCGATTCCCCGAACACCACAGAAGGCCTGGGCGCATTGACCCATAGCTTAATACCCTGGACCGCCAGTAAAGGCAATAATTGGGTCACGATCAATAAAAGAAAAAACTGCCCCTTACGGTATTCTTTCTGCCCGAGCCATACCAGCAGCAGCAAAGGACCAATCACTACAAAATCGCCCACAAAGGTATAGTAGTAAAAGAACTGGTCCCAAGCCGGCGTATGCGTACTGTGTATTGACCGGAACAAACTATGATTACCTACAGCAGCGTATAATACCGCACCGGTAAGGGCCCAAAGCAGGAAGAGGAGCATAAACACCCGGAATCCTTTATTCTTCCCCGGCGAAGCCGGCAAATCTTTATCTTTTACGGTATTCATTTTATCGGATAGCAGCCTTTTTACGTTGAAACCATTTACCAAAAAATGCTTTAACCTTAGCCCAGAACAAAAGGTAAGCTTCTTTCCGGAACACCGAAGAGTCGTTACGGGCCTGTATCAGCACCAGGATCGCTATAGGCATCAGGGCTACTGTAGCAAGCCACATGCCTTCCAGCGGGGTCAATTTAGCCTGTTTTGCGAGCTTCTCGCCCGTAGAAGAAAGGACAAAATAGATCACGAAAAACGAAATGGAAATAACTGCCGGCATCCCCAGCCCCCCTTTGCGCACAATAGCACCCATAGGCGCCCCGATCAGGAATAAGACCAGGCAGGCAAAGGAAAGGGTAAACTTTTTATGCCATTCCATATCAAACTCGTTCACCTTTTTATTATTGATCTCGAAATTGGTCTGGAAGATATTAGCGTAACGTTGCAAGCTTTGTACATCGGCTACCAGGCGTTCGGCCACCGCCCCTTTGAGCGAGTCAGAGAACGTGCTTATCAGTGTATTTTTATACGATGGCGAATCGGCCACTTTATCGGCATACTGCCCGATCTTTTCGGTAAGTTCTTTGTACGTTTTATCAGATTTTACCACCGACAAAAAATGGCCGGTGTTCCTCCTTAACTCTTTGATATCGCTACGGGTCACCTTGTTAAGGCTGTCGATATTTTTACCCAGCATTTGAATATCCATCATTTCTTCATTGGTGCGGAACAGGTCTTCCTGGGTACGGCTGAATTCAAAAGAAGATACATCTACCACTTTCGTCCAATGCTTAAAATACATTCTTTGCTGTTCATAAGCGCCGGAGTCGTCTTTTTTAAATTCATAACGCCAGCCCTTACTCAATTCAAAAACCAGGTAGCGCTTATCACTGCTTAAATACATCTTCCCGTTTTCCGCAGCGATCACATTATTGTTAGCCTGAGTATTAGTATGGTCATAGATCAGGACATCATCAATATTCACACCATCCTTGCTTTTACTGCCGATACGTATCGCAAAGTTGCCGATGCCTTTATTAAAGATACCGGGCTTAATGCTCATGGTTGGCTTTTTGTTACGCATATCGTACAATAAAGAAAATGCCTTGAGGTTGGCTTTGGGAATTACGTTATTGCTAAAGAAAAACATACCCACCACGATCAGCAGGATGAATATGATCAACGGCCGCATAAAGCGGAACAGGGATATACCGGAAGATTTGACGGCAACCAGTTCATAACTCTCTCCAAGGTTACCGAAAGTCATGATCGAAGCGAGGAGGATGCCCAGGGGCATAGCCATAGGTACCAGCGTAGCGGACATGTACATCATCATCTCCAGTATGAGATTAATCGCGAGCCCTTTCCCGATCAGGTCATCCATGTACAGCCAGAAAAACTGCATCAGGAAGATAAAAAGCACGATAAAAAAGGTAACCACAAAGGGTCCCATAAAACTTTTCAATACCAGTTTATCTAATTTACGCATGCCTGTACCGCTTGATTCTCTTAATTTCCAGCTTGCAAATATACTATGCTTAATGCTAGCTTAATAAATTCTTTACCTGAGACTTTATTATTACGCAACAATGCCACTAAAATACATCAACGTATTTGAGTGGCACTTATTACACTTTGAATAAATATTAACTTAACTGCCGATGCGGTGTTTCAGGTCGTTGACCTGCCTGTTCCAGAGCTGTTGCTGGTCTTTGATTTCCGCCTTATCCGCAAAATCAGAGATCTGTAGTATGGTTTCATTCGTGACATCGCTTTGAGCTATCCTAAACTCAAAATACTCGTCATCGCTATAATAATCCCACCTGAACTTTACAAAAACATTTTCTTCAGACTCCAGCAGCTCCGCTTCGTCTGTAGATCCGTCCCAGGAAAAATAGAATGTTTCATCTCTTTGGTCAACCTCATCTGCAAACCATTCCTGTAAGCCGGAGGGAGTGGATAAAAACTCAAACAGAATACTGGGGCTGCATCTTACAGGTACCTCTACTGTAAATAAATTTTTCTTACTCATATTTTTAATGGTAAAATGCTCTTCTAAATTTTACACCTGCAATAAGGTTATTTTTTCTGACAAAAACAAACTTTAATTTCAATTTTTAGAAATGATTGTCAGAATCCGAGGCTGTAGCGATAAAAAAATTTGGATTTGTATTATTGAATAGTTAAATTTGGTTTTACAATTGTTAAAAAATAGTTTACACTTTCTTAAAATATTCTGTTATAGATACTAAATTTATTTAATTATGTCAATGCGCCAACTTAAAATCACGAAATCCATTACCAATCGTGAAAGCCAATCATTGGAAAAATATTTACAAGAAATTGGCCGTGTTCAATTAATCAGTGCAGAAGAAGAAGTTGCACTGGCAGTCCGGATCAAACTCGGGGACCAGAAGGCGCTGGACCGGTTGACGAAAGCTAATTTAAGGTTTGTCGTTTCTGTAGCGAAACAGTACCAAAACCAGGGTTTATCTTTAAGTGACCTGATCAATGAAGGGAATTTAGGATTAATAAAGGCCGCGCAACGTTTTGATGAAACGAAAGGCTTCAAATTTATTTCTTACGCTGTATGGTGGATCCGCCAGTCTATATTGCAGGCCCTGGCAGAGCAAAGCAGGATTGTACGCCTGCCGCTGAATAAAGTTGGGCTGACCAATAAAATCGGCAAAGCGTATACCGCGCTGGAACAGGAATTCGAAAGAGAGCCCTCTGCAGACGAGATCGCTTCTCTTTTAGAAATAGAAATTGAAGAGGTTGAAAGTACCTTGGGGATGTCCTCCAGGCATGTCAGCATGGACGCTCCTTTTTCAGACTCCGAGGACGGAAGCCTTTTAGATGTATTGGCGAATGATAATGCCAGCTCTGTAGACGGTGAAATCACCAATAAACAGTCGCTGAAAACGGAGATTGACCGTATTCTTAACGTACTTACAGACAAGCAAAGAAAAGTGATCCAGATGTACTTCGGCCTGGGATATGAGCATGCGATCTCTCTCGAAGACATTGGCGCATCATTCGACCTGACACGGGAACGGGTAAGGCAAATCAAGGATAAAGCCATCTCCCGACTGCAGGCAAATAACCAATGTCACCTTCTAAAATATTTCTTAGGGTAAGGTTAAATATAATTAAAAATAAACTACCTTTACGCTTACTTTTACTAACCCCAGATAAGATTTAATGGCTTCACCGCCATTTACCGCAAACTATTATTATGAAAACGATAAAATCAATTTTATTTTCTGCAATTGGATTTTTCGCTATTGCAGCTTCTGTAGTAGGTTTTTCATCTTGCGAGCAAGATTCCTGCACGGTATTGTTGTGCAAAAACCAGG
>CAXYKQ010000127.1:0-7657 GCA_964277835.1 uncultured Edaphocola sp.
CTCTTTCCCTACACGACGCTCTTCCGATCTCGGCCTGTAAGTAATGTTATCGCAACACTGGGCCAGTAAAGGTTGATGGAAGCATAATTGCAACAGTACAATAAGTATACTGATTGGTTTCATCATTTATAATTTTTTAATACCGAATTAAATGTCATCGTACTTTTTTCATTGCGCTTTTCTTTTCCTTCCCCGAATGCTCTTCCATATATAGCAGTACCTTTTGAGGACACCTCTGCCGGGCGAATATCGGATATATGCACCACTCTTTTAGCCGGTGCGGCCTTATTTATTGCTATCTCCATTTCCGGGTTGCCTGCTACCGTATTCGTTTTAATTTCCGGGGAAGTAGTATTGCTGTTAGCGATTGCCTGCTTGCCATCTGCCAATACCGCCGCCACCTGTAATGCTTTGACCGGACTTATGTTACCGGCAACGCTTTCAATCCTTTTCCTGCTTTCTTTAACAAGAGTGGCTGATTTCACTTTTGCAATTGTCCTGCGGTCTTGCCTGGGTGATGTATTGTGCGGCGACTGGGCCGTTTCTTCCCGTTCTGCTGTTTTTTCTGATTGCATTGCAGGAGGCTTTACAGCAGGGATTGCCTGTTCTGGCGGATTTGTTACGACTATTGTGCTGTTTAGAAAGGTACTATTCCGGTCCCGGATCAGCCAGGTAGCGAAAGCAGCTATTAAGAGGGCTGCTGCGTTGCTCCAGCGAAGGGCCGGCAAACGCCTTTGTTTTTCTCTACCAACAGAGCCGCTGTCAGCCGTATTCCCCGATTGGACCTTATGCCAAATCCTGCTTTTCGAGGTTTCATCCAGGACCGCCTGGCCTGCAAGAACAGAATTATTCATTTTATCCTGCCAATCCAGTTCGAAATTTTCTTTTTCAACAAAAACTGTGGCAGCGATACGTTCTTTAGTAACCCCATCCAGGAACAATCCATTCTTCTGGCTGCCCTCTTCCATTTTTTCCCGCCACTGCTGTTCAAATTGCGTTAAGGGTGCCTGCAGTTTGTGCCACAGCGCCTGCCTGGCGGCTTCCGTTAAAGCACCTTCCCAAGCCCCGATACCATCCGTTTTTTTTTGCCAGCTCTGTTCAAAACCTCTTTTTGAAGCTTGTATTTTTTCCCAAATAGCTGCCCTGCCCTCTTCTGTTAAAAAGTCTTTTTGCTCCCCGGGGCTATCTATCTTTTTACGCCAATGGTCTTCAAACTTATTCATGGCCTGTTTGTTTTTGCTTCAAAATATACTCCTGCAACAATTTTCTCGCTTTATATAATTGCGAGCGGGAGGTCACTTCCGAAATGCCCAGATGAGCCGCTATTTCCGCATGGCTCATATCCTCAAAAATATAAAGGTTGAATACCGTACGGTAGCCAACAGGCATGGTATGTATCACCGCCATGATCTCATTGACACTCATGCTGGAAAGCGCCTGCTCCTGCTGGGCGCCGAAAAAGACCGGCGCTGCGTTATCAATGGAGACAATTTCCATTTGCTTCCGCTTCCTTATCTTCATCAAGGCCTCATTTACGGCAATGCGCTTCATCCAATACCAAAGGCTGCGTGCTCCCCGCCACTCGAAAGTGTGAATATTTCCGAATATCTTTAAAAAAGCCTCTGTTACCGCATCTTCGGCTTCCATCCGCTCTCCAAGGTACCTGAATGTAGTCGCATATAAAGCATCAGCATACTTTTGATATAAAAGATGCTGTGCACTGCTTTGTCCCTGTTTACAATTTTCAACCAGTAATTGTTCGTCCATCCTTGCTTAGCCGACGTCTAAAAAAATTAATAAACGCTTATTTTAAGCTAATTAAGCTATAATGCCAGAACGCTACAATATGTTGCTTAATTCAATTAAAATTACAAAAATACAGCTACAAAATACGACGTTCTGTAGCTGTAAATATCTAATTGTGAATTGCTTATACCATTAAACCTGGAATACACCCTCTTTCCACTCTTTAAGGATCGGCGCATGATTGGCCGCTTTAATACCTTCCGAGATGACGGTCCTGGTATGCAAAGGATCAATAATATCATCTACCCAAAGTCTTGCAGCAGCGTAGTAAGGCGTAGTTTGCGCATTGTATTTGTCGGTAATGGTTTTCAGCAGTTCTTTTTCTTTTTCCGGATCAATCTCTTCTCCTTTTGCTTTCAAAGAAGCTACCTGGATCTGTAGCAGGGTCTTAGCGGCCTGTTCTCCGCCCATAACGGCGATCTTTGCATTCGGCCAGGCATAGATAAAGCGTGGGTCATAAGCTTTACCACACATGGCATAATTACCCGCGCCAAAAGAATTACCGATAATAATCGTAATCTTAGGCACCACGGAATTGGCTACGGCGTTCACCATTTTAGCCCCGTCTTTAGTGATCCCGGAATGCTCGCTGCGGGTACCTACCATAAAACCGGTAACATCCTGGAGGAAGACCAAAGGGATTTTCTTTTGATTACAGTTCTGTATGAAACGGGCTGCTTTATCAGCGCTTTCGCCATAAATCACCCCACCTAATTGCATCTCTTTTTTACCGCTTTTCACTATGGTGCGCTGGTTGGCTACAATGCCTACTGCCCAACCATCGATACGGGCATACCCGCAAACAATAGTTTTACCATAATCCTGCTTGAATTGGTCAAACTCAGAATTGTCGACAATGCGTTCTATTACTTCCACTACATTGTAAGGCTTGCTGTTGTCGGTACTTACAAAGCCGCAGATCTCTTTAGGATCTTTTGCCGGCAGCGCCGGCTTTGCGCGGTCAAAGCCGGTATCTTCAGGCTCACCTAATTTATCAACAATACGTTTTACCTGGTCCAGGCATTCTTTTTCGGTATCAAATTTATAATCGGCAATACCACTGATCTCGGTATGCGTTGCCGCTCCACCCAGGGTTTCGGCATCTGCATCTTCACCAATAGCGGCTTTTACCAGGTAAGGTCCTGCCAGGAATATGGAAGCGTTCCCGGTCACCATAAGCGTCTCATCGCTCATAATGGGCAGGTAAGCGCCGCCGGCCACACAACTGCCGGTAACGGCAGCGATCTGGGTAATACCCATTGCGCTCATCTGCGCATTATTGCGGAATATGCGACCGAAATGTTCTTTATCCGGGAATATTTCGTCCTGCATAGGCAGGTAAACACCGGCGCTGTCTACAATATAGATCACGGGCAACCTGTTTTCCATTGCAATTTCCTGCATGCGCAGGTTTTTCTTACCGGTAATCGGGAACCAGGCGCCTGCCTTTACGGTATAGTCATTAGCAATGATCATACATTGACGGCCGCTGACATAGCCGATACCGGCTACCGTGCCGCCTGCAGGACAACCGCCATGTTCGGCATACATTTCATAGCCGGCAAAAACACCTAATTCCAAAAATTCAGTGCCATCGTCTGTCAGGTATTCAATACGCTCGCGCGGCGACATCTTTCCTTTCAGCTTTGCTTTTTCCAAAGCCTTTTTTCCGCCCCCTTCTTCTATCTTTGATTTACGTTGCTTTACCTGTGCGGTCAACAGCCGCATAGCATCCTCATTTTTGTTGAATTCGATATTCATAATTAAGTAAAAAGTGAAAAGTAAAAAGTCAATTAAACATGCTCAAGAGGCCTGTTTTAAATCATTCAGGCGTCTAAGATAATGCATTTTGGATTATTGTCATTGCTGCAAACCCTACTGATAAAGACAAATATTATTCATAATTTAATAAGGAAGTATTAATCTGACTTTAAATCAATAGTTGAAAAAGCGGCTTTGACACAAGGTAATAATTGTTACAAAGAGAAAGAAGTTACAAATAATATCAATTTGAACTGCCGTAGTCCATCTAATGCTATAATAAGGTAACCTTTCTGAACATGCTACTGTTCAAATTTGCCAATAAGCGCTGTAGGGTGTACGCAATTGTAAAAATATTTCCAGGGCTGAACGATTTATGACTCCCAAACCGCAACAGTCCTCGTATTGATTTTAACGTTTTTTCACCGAAAATAACGCATCAGGCAAAATCCAAATCGTACTTTTGATAATTATTACAAACCGGGTCTGATGATAGAATTAATTGCCGTTACTAAAACATATACCAAGGGCGAACACAAGATCACTGCCTCTAATAATATCCATTGCCGGATCAACAGGGGGGAATTTGTGGCCGTTGTCGGGAAGTCCGGCTCAGGCAAGTCTACCTTGCTCAACTTGCTGGCAGGACTGGATACGGCGACCTCCGGTCAAATCCTGTTCAACGGCGCCGATATCAGCGCCTTCACACCGAATCAGTACGCGCAACACCGCCTGAATAATATCGGGATCATTTTTCAATCCTTCAACCTGATCTTTTCGAAAACGGCATTGGAAAACGTAATGATGCCGCTCATTTTTGCCGGTGTCTCCAAAGCAGACCGCATGCAGCAAGCCAGGGCTGTATTGAAACAGGTGGGCCTGGAAAATCGCATGCAACATAAGGCAAATGAATTGTCGGGAGGTGAGGCGCAACGGGTAGCCATAGCGCGCGCATTGGTCAATGATCCGGATGTATTGCTGGCGGATGAACCCACGGGTAACCTGGATTCTGCCACTACCGAAGAGATCCTTGACATCCTGCTTTCGTTGAAGGCGCGGGGTAAAACTATCATTATGATTACACATGACCGGGAAATCGCAGAGAAGGTAGCAGACCGCATCCTGACGATTAAAGACGGAATTTTAAGTGAATGATTGAGCAGTGAGAAGTGAGAAGTAAGAAGTGAGAAGTGAGAAGTGGGAAGTGAGCAGTGAGCAGTAAGTGAAAAGTGAGAAGTGAGGAGTGGGAAGTGAGAAGTGAGAAGTGGGAAGTGAGCAGTGAGAAGTGAGAAGTGAATAGTGACAAGTGAGAAGTGAGCAGTGAGAAGTGGGAAGTGAGGAGTGAGAAGTAAAAAGTGAGAAGTAAAAAGTGAGAAGTGAATAGTGACAAGTGAGCAGTAAAAAGTGAGAAGTGATGGGTGGTTGGTTTAAAAATATCTTATGCAATGACTTTACCGGATTTGATAACTATGGCGCGCCAAAACTTATGGCGTACGCGTTTAAGAACTTTATTGACGCTGGTCGGCGTAATTATCGGCATCGGTGCGCTGATCGCGATGGTCAGCTTTGGGATTGGGCTGGAAAAAAATATTACTGAAAAATTTAAATCGAACGACCTATTTACCAGCCTGACGATATCCACGAAAGCCTTTAAATTCAGGGGTGGACCGGGTAATCGCAATAGGGCAGAAAAGCAAGAGGCCACCGCAGTGCCCCTGAATGACTCTTTGGTCAGGGTTTTGCAGCAAAGGCCCGAAGTCGCTATCGCGTACCCAAGAATCAACCTGCCCGTGAAAGTGGTTTTAGGGAAGGATACGGCCGCGACAAATACGGGCTGCCTGCCTATGGCTATGGCGCAACAACCCCCTTATAACGAATTATATGCCGGCAGGTATTTCTCCGGTGACACGGCCCGGGAGGCCCTGGTCAGTCTTGACTTCCTGCGTTCTTTAGGTTTTGAAGTGCGCACTAAAGATAAAATTGCGGCCAATACTGAAGTGGATAGCGGTTTGCAGCTGGCGCTGGCAGACACGATTATCGGCAAAGAAATTATGCTGTTGAGCGCTTCTCTTAAGAGTACTTCGCCACTGGCAATGATAGCGGGGATAGAAAATGTTATCGGTGAAGAAGTCTCTGCAATAAAAATCGTCGGCATTCTTAAGGAAGGACAGTTTTCGGGGCCAAATTTAAGAGAGGAAGTCTTGTTGCCGGTCGGGACCTCAAAAAATCTACCCTCGCTCGGCTTTGACCGGATCAGTGATCTGCTGGAGAACAAATCCAGGGGCAACCAGTACGGGTCTATATACGTGAAAACAAAAAGCATGGAAGACCTGGGTAAAATAAAGGCTTACCTGGACAAACAAAAAATCAATTATTTCGCAGTGGATGACGGCTTATCGGAAATGAAAAAAGCATTCCTGATCCTGGACAGCATACTGGGCATTATAGGCCTGATCAGCCTGCTGGTAGCGGGTTTCGGCATCGTCAATACGATGCTGATGAGTATCCTGGAGCGTAAGAGAGAAATCGGCATTATGAAAGCAGTGGGTGGTAAAAACCGGGATATACGGATGATCTTTTTCTTTGAAGCCGGTTTCATAGGCTTTGTGGGGGCTATAGGTGGGATTACCTTAGGCTATGGCCTGACCAGGATTGCCAACCTTATAGTGAACAATCAATACATCGAAAATTCAGATGAATTTGTAGACCTCTTTTCTTTCCCCTGGTGGCTGGTTGGCGGTTCTGTACTCTTTTCGATTTTTATCAGTTTGCTGGCGGGGCTGTATCCTGCTATACGCGCGTCCAGCATCCACCCGATAGAGGCTTTAAGACAGGAGGGCTAGGCGGTTTTTTTCTCACAGGATCAATTCACAGTGGTAGCCGTACATTTCGGTGGAAGAGGAGTAAGCATATTTACTCGGGCATTCAATAAAAAAGCTCCGGCACTTTACAGTCGCCGGAGCTTTTAAAATATCAACGAGCTATTTGTTCATGGTAATCAGGAACTCTTCATTATTGCGGGTACCTTTCAGGTTCTGCATTAAGAACTTCATGGCTTCATCAGTATTCATATCCGCCAGGTGATTGCGCAGGATCCACATTTTACCTAAAGTATCTTTGCTCATCAACAGGTCATCACGACGGGTAGAAGATGAAGTAATATCGATAGCCGGGAAGATACGTTTGTTCGCCAGCTTACGGTCTAGCTGCAGCTCCATGTTACCGGTACCTTTAAATTCCTCGAAGATATAATCATCCATACGGGAACCGGTATCGGTAAGGGCGGTAGCCAGGATCGTCAGGGAACCCCCATTTTCTATCTTGCGTGCCGCACCGAAGAATTGCTTCGGTTTTTGCATTGCATTGGCTTCCACACCACCGCTCAATACTTTACCGGATGCTGGTGCTACGGTATTGTGCGCACGGGCCAGGCGGGTGATTGAATCCAGAAGGATCACCACATCATGCCCTACTTCCACCAGGCGTTTTGCTTTTTGTAAAGCAATTCCGGACACTTTTACGTGTTTTTCTGCAGGCTCGTCAAAAGTAGAGGCGATTACCTCTGCGTTCACACTGCGTTGCATATCGGTCACCTCCTCCGGGCGTTCGTCGATCAAAACGATCATCAGGTAGACTTCGGGGTGATTGGTAGCGATGGCGTTGGCAATTTCTTTCAGTAGCATTGTTTTACCCGTCTTAGGTTGCGCCACGATCAATCCTCTCTGTCCTTTACCTATCGGGGTGAATAAATCCATGATGCGCGTGCTGAGGTTGGTAGCACCCATATCTAAATTTAATTTTTCGTTCGGGAAAAGGGGGGTAAGATAATCAAAAGGAACACGGTCGCGGATTTCTTCCGGCAAACGCCCGTTTATGGTAGCCACTTTTAGCAGGGCAAAATATTTTTCCCCTTCTTTAGGGGGGCGCACATTACCTTTTACCGTATCACCGGTCTTAAGGCCAAAAAGTTTGATTTGAGAGGGAGAAACGTAGATATCGTCCGGGGAACTTAGGTAGTTATAATCGCTGCTTCTTAAGAAGCCGTAGCCATCGGGCATCATTTCCAGCACTCCTTCACTTTCAATAATCC
>CAXYKQ010000128.1:0-9183 GCA_964277835.1 uncultured Edaphocola sp.
TGTAATATTTTTAAAGCTAATAAAAATAAACAAATTACGATACTGTTAAGAGTTTAAACCGACGGAAACATAACCTTAACCTCAGCTCAATTATTTTTACAGAATTAAAAACCTATAAGGTTTTTGAAACCTTATAGGTTAGGTTAACCAGCCCATTGACCGGTAAAAGTAATTATTTAGCAGATAAATCGTACTGGATTCCAAAATTCAGGGTAAAATACCGGTTCGCCACACGGGTTTCAACATCTATCGCAACCGACTGCGCTAATCCCTAAAATAAAACTAAAATCCCCTTAGCAGTGTAGCACTATCGTTTATTGAACTAAATTTTAGCCTCTTCATGCCTAAATTAGTCAGATATAGCCTCAATAAGCTCATCGTCCTGTGGACGGTCTTATTGCTGTTTACACCCTGTACGGCCAAACAATCGCTTAAAGGCTTCCTGGGTATCCCGGTAACAACAATGTATAGTGCCGGGCAGGCCAATAAACTGCACAGCTGCCCGGAAACCAGGCAGGCTTCAGAAAACCAGGCGACTGCTTGTGCTTCAGAAAAACAACTAAAAGACCTGCTGTTAAGCCACCCGGCTTCTTTCCCGGCAACTTGTATGGAAGCGGTCATCACCAGGCTGCCCGGCCTTTCTTACCGGCACCAGGTCTATAGCTTACCTATATACATTCTCCACGAGCGACTGCTTACTTAGTACACTATTTATTAATCACTTATGTGCTTTTACTAAAGCGCACAATTAAATTCGGAGCGGCACAGGCAACTCCGGCTATATTTTTATGCGTATCCTCAACAATAAGCTTTTGACATGAATCAAAATAATTACTATGCCGGTTTGATGACTACGGCATTGCGCTGGGTCACCGGCTGGACTTACTTTTCCGCTTTCTGGAGAAGATTAGTACTGGAAAATAAATTAAACCCGGAAGAAGCCGGCTATATCGGCGAAAAATTCAACCACTTCTTACCCAATGCACTCGGCATCAAACCGGTAATCGAGTACCTGGTCAGCCACCCGGAGGCGCTCTGGTGGGCAATGGCCATTTTCACTATTGTAGAAGGCATTGTCGGGCTCTTTTTTATGCTGGGCCTCTTTACAAGGGCGAACAGTATTGCCGTAATGTCTTTGCCCTTGAGCATCCTGCTGGGATCGGGCTGGCTGGGCACCACCTGCCTGGATGAATGGCAGATCGGCATCCTGGGTATTGCCGCGGGCTTTACGGTTTTCCTGTCAGGTGGGGGACAGTATTCCCTGGACCATTACTTTTCCTATAAAAGCAAGCGCTTTGCCGGCAGCCGTTTATGCCTATGGCTTTGTTCGGGTACTTTAGGGCTCAAAGAAACCTCTGTAAAAAAAATGGCCTTAAGCGGTGCTATACTCATCCTCGCCCTAAGTTTATTCACCAATCAATATTTCCACGGCGGCGTTTATGGTAAACTGCATAACCTTTCAGTACGGCCACACGTTACAATAACAGCACCGGAACTGGATAAAGGGAGTTTAAGCTTTACCGTATTCCGGGATGAAGGCGCGGATGTATACGGCTCTTTTTTGATAGGGATGCAATTAAAAGATAAGGAGGGGAAGGTTGTTTTTAAACAGGACCAGCAACAATTATCAGCACTGCACCCGGAGCAGATCAGCAATAGCTATGTAGTTAAAGTAAAACCCGGCAGACACAGCCTGGTATTACCTTTAGGCGCGAAGGCCCGTTTAAAATTCTCTGACCCGGCATTACAACAGCTGCAAGGCGTGTATACCATCACCTTAACCGATATCAGCGGTTTAAGCTGGGAACGAACGGTAGCAACACTACCTGTTCAATAACCTGAAATAAAAAGAGTGTTCTGATCCAAATTTGTCATCCTGAGTTCATCAAAGGATAGGCAAACTTGCATTAAATTCTTTCCTCATTTCGACAAGCTCAACAGGATAAGAATTCAAGATCAAAACACTCTTTATTTTATTAAAACTTGTTTATCCCATTTCAGGGTACAGGTCAAAACCGGTCATATATTCGTTGATTTCTCCCCTAACTGCATCAATTACGCTATCATTATCGGTATTCATCAACACCTGGTCCAGCCAATGCACTACCTGCTGCATATCTTTTTCTTTAAAACCACGCGTTGTCAAGGCCGGTACACCCACACGGATACCGGAAGTAATGAACGGTGATTTATCATCGAAAGGTACCATATTCTTATTGATGGTAATATCTGCTTTTACTAATGTATTCTCTGCCTTTTTACCGGAAATACCTTTATTTCTAAGGTCAATCAGCAGTAAGTGATTGTCTGTACCGCCAGAAACGAGGTCATAACCTTTCTCCAGGAATGCATTCGCCATCGCCTGCGCATTGCTTTGCATCTGGCGGGCATATACTTTAAAATCGTCCTGCAGGATCTCGAAGAACGATACGGCTTTAGCTGCGATCACATGCTCCAGTGGGCCGCCCTGGATGCCCGGGAATACAGACAGGTCGATCAGCTGGCTCATGGTTCTTACTTCTCCCTTCGGCGTAGTGATGCCCCATGGATTTTCAAAATCATTTTTCATCATAATGATACCACCGCGCGGTCCACGTAAGGTCTTGTGCGTAGTAGAGGTTACAAAATGACAATGGTCGAATGGCGAATTCAATAAACCGGCAGCGATCAGGCCCGCAGGGTGGGCAATGTCTGCCATAACCAAAGCGCCTACTTTATCGGCAATAGCACGTACACGCGCATAATCCCAGTCGCGGCTATAAGCAGAAGCGCCACAGATGATCAGCTTTGGCTTCACCTCTTTTGCTTTTTGCTCCATATCATCATAATCCACAAGACCGTCTTCTTTCTTTACTCCGTAATGATGGGCCTGGTAAGTTTTACCGGAAAAAGCTACCGGGGAGCCATGTGTCAGGTGCCCGCCCATGCTCAGGTCCAGGCCGAGGATGGCATCACCAGGTTGTAATACCACTGCCTGAACAGCCATATTAGCCTGTGCGCCACTATGCGGTTGCACATTAGCGTATGCTATATTAAATATCTCTTTCAGACGGTCGATCGCCAGTTGTTCGCTTTTGTCAACTACCTCGCAGCCACCATAATAGCGCTTACCTGGGTAACCTTCTGCATATTTGTTGGTCATCACATTGCCCATGGCCTGCATCACCTGCAGGCTGGTAAAGTTTTCTGAAGCAATCAACTCTAATCCTCTTCTTTGTCTCCGGAGCTCTTCCTGAATTAAATCAAAAATGGCAGTATCTCTTGTCATGTTATAGCTATTTAATAAATTTTTTAGATTACTTTTTCGGACAGGACTTGCAACGCTTGCCCCGTTTGTATTTTTTACAGCATTTTTTTGCTTCGCAAAACAGTACGCATTTAAAAGCGCCCATGCTACAATCATATTTTTGTTCTTTCCCTTCCGGTTCTAATCCTACACTTTTCATGAACGTTGATTTTTAAACTATTTAATTATTAGCCAGCAACACCTGCCAGGCCATTTCAATATTCCCTTTACTGATCAGCTCTTTAGCGTATTGATGCAACACTATTTGCTGTTCCGAAGCATCATTACCATATTCCTTAAGGATGTGGATCAGCCGTTCATCGTTTGAAATATCTGTAAGTACCGGTATTTCAGAGCTATTGGCCAGTATACCTAAATCATTCCCGGTCAAAATCCTTGAATTTAGAACGGAGGGTGGCAACTGGTCAAAACCGATGCCTAATTGCAGATTTGGTTTTGGCACTTCAAAAACACTGTCTCCCGAAGCACGACAATAGTAATCCATACCCATGCGGGCTACCAAGTCAATTTTATGCGGATCGATCTGCAGGTTTTCATCCAATATCGCATCATCAATATGCATTTTAACGACTTCACAAATAATAAGATTGGCCGCACCGCCTCCTTCGCCAATAGGTTTTACTTCCATCACCCGGCATTCCAGGCTTACAGGCGCTTCCTTAACCCTAAATGGCTTTACCAGGTCTGAAGCGACCGGCGTAAAACCGGATTTAATAAACTCATCAGTACCTTTAGGATATTCACAGCTGGCCAGGCTCATTTGCTGTACCATCGCGTAAGAGACCACATTTACGACCACTTCCTGCGTTTCATGTACGTTCTCTAAAGTATGCTTAATGGTATTATCTCTAACCCGGCGTGCAGGCGAGAAAACCACTATAGGCGGATTACTGCCGAATACATTAAAAAAACTGAAAGGCGATAAATTGGCATTACCTTCATTGTCTATAGTGCTGGCAAAACAAATGGGCCTCGGCGCTACACTGCCTAATAAATAAGCGTGTAGCTGTTTGGTACTGATTTCTTTCGGTAAAACTTTCATATCTTTTCTAAACCCGGCAAATTTAAACAAATACTTATATTAAAGCTCAATTGCCGGTAAAAAACAAAAAGAGCTATGCCCGGACATAGCTCTTTCAAAATTCTTATGCATCTTTATTTTCAATATTCCAGGTATCGAATAAGAGATTAAGGTAATGGTTTTCTTTTGCGGTGATCACATCGTCGGCTTTGCAGAGCTTAAGGGCAAACTGTATAAAGTTCAGGCGCTCCTCTTCGGTAGCGTCCTCGTAGAAATCATCCATATACTTTAAAAAATGGGCTTCCCAATCTTCCTGGCTCAGGCTGCTGATGATATCCATTTCTCTGTCTAAATTAATATGGAAGGGAAATTCCTGTACCAGGAATTCACGAACGATCATATCTCCATCAACGGAGAATTTGTAGTCTACTGCTGACAAGATCATTAATAAATGGTAACCGGCAATGGTTTTATTCGTTCTTCTGTGCATATGGTTTCGTTAGGAGCGATGTTCCGCTTATATAAAATTTGTCATAATCAGGTTCAGGTCGGTATACTTCATATCAAATCGTTTAGCGATATGCTGGTTCGTCACCAGTCCTTTATACAGGTACACGCCGTTCCGGATGCCCTGTTTTGTCTTTAATACATAATCCACACCACCTTTCTCCGCAATGTCCATTACTATTGGCATCAATACATTACTGATCGCCTTTGAAGCGGTTCGCGCCACGCCGGAAGCTATATTCGGCACACAATAGTGGATCACCTCAAATTTCGAAAATACAGGGTTATCATGCGTGGTCGGTCTTGAGGTTTCAATACAGCCGCCACGGTCGATGCTCACATCAATAATTACGGAACCGGCTTTCATCAGCCCGACCATTTCTTCAGTCACTACCATAGGAGTCACCCCGTTAACGGGCTTTAACGCACCGATGACCACGTCTGCCTTGGCCAGTGATTTCTTTAATTCATGCGGATCAATCACGGAAGTGTACAAACGTCTACCTACATTATTCTGCAAACGCATAAGACGGTAGATAGAATTGTCGAAGACTTTAACATCGGCACCTAATCCCAAGGCAGTGCGCGTCGCCGATTCGCCTACAACGCCGGCGCCCAGGATGACCACCTGTGCTGGCGGTATGCCCGAGATGCCTCCCAGAAGTATGCCCACGCCGTTGTGTGAATTGCTCAGGTATTTAGCTGCCTGTATGATTGCAGAGCTACCTGCGATCTCGCTCATCGTTCTGACAATAGGGTAGGAACCATTATCATCTTTTATAGAGTCAAAGGCTATCGCTACTATTTGCTTCTTCACCAACTTCTGAAGCATTTCTGACTTCAGGAAAGGCAGGTGAACGGGGGAAATAACCACCTTGCCCGGTTGCAGGATATTGATTTCTTCATCCGATATAGGGGCGGATTTGATGATAATATCAGAACGGAATACCTCCGCTTTGTCATAAACAATCTTGGCGCCGGCCTCGCTGAAATCGCTGTCTTTATAAAAAGCATGCTCTCCCGCCTTATGTTCCACAACTACCTCATGTCCATTCTGGATCAATACAGAAACAGCTTCCGGGGTAAGTGGAATACGGTTTTCTGAAAAAGTATCTTCTTTTGGGATTCCTATAAATAATTGCTTCCGTCTCGGAATGATCTCGATCGTTTCTTCTAAAGGTATATAGGAAAAAGAGGAAGATATTTTTACTTTGCTGGACATAATTTTGGACTGTGAATATCGAAAGTTAAAAGTAAAGCCAATTTATAAATTTGGCAAGTATTTCAAGGTAATTTTATCATATTTTCAACAAAAGATCTTAGCTTTATTTCTATCTTCGCTTTACAAAATACGACTTTACATTGCTTAAAATAACTCAAAGCCAACGACTACTACAGAAACTTTCTCCGCAACAGATACAGTTTATTAAACTACTACAGGTGCCTACAGCCAACCTTGAAGAGGCTATTGAGCACGAGCTGGAAGTGAACCCCGCCCTTGAGATCGACCCGCAGACCAATACCACTGAGGACCCTTACGAATTGGCTAATGATACCGAAAATGAAGGTTCAGGTGAAGGTGGCGAAGAATCTGATGATCTATCCGATTATTTAAGAGATGAGAATGACAGTATGTCGGATTATCACGTGAATGAAAACGGGGACGATGATGAAGATGACCGCGAATCGCCGGTGAGACAGGAATCGACCTTTCACGATTATTTATTGAGCCAGATAGGTTTGTGGGACCTGAACGAACAAGATACCAGAATAGCAGAACAACTGATCGGTAGTATAGACGACGATGGCTACCTGAGAAGAGATGTGATGAGCATTGTAGATGACCTGGCCTTTAATGCCAATATCTACGTTTCAGAAGCCGAGATAGAAAATATTTTAGCGAAAGTGCAGGAGCTCGACCCGGCAGGCGTAGGCGCCGCCGACCTGCAGGAATGCCTGATGCTGCAGTTGAAAAGACTGGAGCCTACCCGGCAGGTTACTGATGCCCGCCAGATCCTTCAGAAGTATTTTGATGAATTTACCAAGAAACAATATGACCGCATCAAATCTCAATTGAGTTTAGATGACGAAGCTTTTAAAGCTGCTATACAAGTAATTATAAAGCTGACTCCTAAACCTGGCATGGCTTTCCATGATGGTTCCAAAGAAAACGGTTATATCATCCCGGATTTCTTTGTGTACAATAACAACGGTGTGCTGGAACTTACATTGAACTCCCGCAATGCACCTACCTTAAGAATTTCGGATGAATACCGGGATATGCTAAAGGCCTACGATAAAGGCAGTATGAAAGACAAACAGCAGAAAGAAGCCGTTACCTTTATCAAGCAAAAGCTGGATGCCGCCAAATGGTTCATTGATGCCATCAAGCAACGACAGCATACTTTATTATATACAATGAAGTCCATAATGGACTACCAGAGCGAATTTTTCTTTACCGGTAATGAGTCCTCTCTGAAACCGATGATACTTAAGGATATCGCGGATAAAATAAATATGGATATTTCCACGGTGAGCAGGGTCGCCAATAGTAAATATGTACAGACTGAATACGGAACCTTCCTGCTGAAGTATTTCTTCTCGGAATCAATTACTAACGAGGCGGGAGAAGAAGTGTCGACTTACGAAGTGAAAAATCTTTTACAGGACCTGGTAGACAATGAAGACAAGAGCAACCCGCTTTCCGATGAACAGTTAATGGAGCAGCTTTCTGAAAAAGGATTCAGAGTGGCCCGCCGAACGATTGCCAAATACCGGGAACAATTACAAATACCCGTGGCACGTTTGCGCAAGCTGGCTTAATCAATATGATTAATGGTAATTACTGCTGTACACTAACAATCGAAAATTAACCATTAATCATTAAAATGAGATTTCTCCACTACGCTAGCGCTCCGGTCGAAAAGACGGTGGAGTTGATTATTAATGATTAATGGTTAATGGTTAATGGTTAATGGTTAATTACTACTATATAGTAACAATCGACAATTAACCATTAATAATTAGAAAGAATACTTCTGTCACCCTGAGACCGTTGAAGGAGAAAGAAGCAAAATAAAATAATTCATGCTTCGACAGGCTCAAGCAGGACAATATAAAATTAAGGGCGGAATCAACCGATTCCGCCCTTAATTTTATTATTACAAGTAATACCGGTTCTCCTTGATATAATCAATCACTTCGTCCGGCAAGAGATACCGGATACTTTTCTGCTCTTTGATCATCTGCCGGATCATCGTGGCAGAGATCTCGATCAAAGGGGCATTTAACAGGTAAGTTTGTTCCGAAAGTTTTTCCGCCACTTCGTGTCCGGGCCTTTGATAAACAATCACGGGGTAATGTTTCAATAATTGCTCATAATTCTTCCAGCGGGGCAGGTTCTGGTAACTGTCACTGCCCATGATGACGGAAAACTGTTCAAGCGGAAATTTTTCCTGTAAATAGGTCAGGGTATCAATAGTGTAAGAAGGCTTTGGTAAACCGAACTCTACATTACTTGCCCGGAATTTATTATTGCCTTTAATCGCTATCTCCACCAGGTGTAAACGGTTATATTCATTCAGCAGCGAACTGGTCTGCTTCAGGGGGTTATGCGGGGACACCACGAACCAGATCTTATCTAAATGGCTGTGCTCTATAACGTAGTTGGCTATAATTAAATGACCTAAATGTATCGGGTTAAAGCTTCCGAAATACAATCCTATATTCACTATAAAAAATGCTTAAATTAATTAAAAACTATCAAAATAAACCTCGTAGGCAACTATAGTTCTACCCAGATATGCGATGCGTCTGACTTACGGATACTTAAAACGTAACCGGCTACCTGCACAGCGATAGGATCGCCGAAAGGGGCAATGTGGTCTACCTGAACCGGCTTACCGGTGATAAAGCCCATTTCCATCAGCTGGACGGCAAACGGCCCGTCCTCTATTTTTTTTATAACTCCTTTTTGCCCTTTTATTAAATCAGATAAACGCATCATCACCGCTGTTTTGTGGGCAAATTTACCCGTAATTATTTGCTCCGCCAATCTAAGCAACAAATTTGTCGGCGATTTTTTTTAATTTCGCCGCTAGCAGCAAAATACTGTAAAAAATATAAATGAGTATTCAGAATAATTATGTGGCCATTATGGCCGGCGGTATTGGAAGCAGGTTCTGGCCCGAAAGCCGCCAAAACCTCCCCAAGCAATTCTTAGATATCTTGGGAACAGGTCGCACCTTCATTCAGGATACTTATGCCCGTTTTAAAGATATTTGTCCCAAAGAAAATATCTTCGTGGTAACCCATCATTCTTACGAACATTTGGTGAGAGAGCAGCTAC
>CAXYKQ010000129.1:0-3214 GCA_964277835.1 uncultured Edaphocola sp.
AGTTGAGAGCCGATAAGATTCCAAACCTTGTCGCCACTGTAAAAGGAGCCGCTGCTCACGAAAAAAATACACTGGAGGCTGTGATGGCTGCTCGTGCTAAAGCTACCCAGGTGACCGTTAACGCAGATGACCTGAGCCCCGAAGCAATCCAGAAATACCAGGCCGCACAAGGTGAGTTGAGCCAGGCTTTAGGCAGATTAATGATGGTGCAGGAAAACTATCCCGATCTTAAAGTGAATCAAAACTTCCTGAGTCTGCAGGACGAGATCTCCGGTATTGAGAACAGGATCAACGTGGCGCGTAATAATTTTAACACCGCGGTAAATGACTATAACAGCTCCATCCGTAAATTTCCTGCTAATATTACTGCGATGATGTTCGGGTTCAAACCTAAAGGTTACTTCGAAGCAGAAGCGGGCGCTCAATCCGCACCAAAAGTTGAATTCTAAATTCTTTCATAATAAACTTAAAGGCTACCTTCATTGATAAACGGTAGCCTTTTTTGTTCCTTTTAAATCATTTTCTTAATGAAAACAGCATTATTGAAAACCGCGCTGCTTATTGCACTGTCAGGAATGAGCCTGATGAGTTTTGCACAGCAAAAGACTACTACTACCCTGCACCATGGTAAAAAACTGGTGTGGAGTGCAAAGCCGGTACCGGTAGATGTACAGGATCCTAAAACCGGCAAGATCTCCCGTAAAGAAGTATTGGAGCGCATGAAACTGCTTACTTATGATGGTAAAGAGGTAGTGTACGGGGTGCCCAGGTCTATGGAAAAGGACATAGAAAAAAAGATCAGGAATGCCGTTAAAGCAAAAAAAGTTGACCGGCCTTTGTTTGATAACCGCGAGGTAAAGATTCACTTTACCAATTATCTCATCGATACAGCAGGTAAAGTAGCCTATTATGAAGTATTGATCTTCCCTTATAAAAACAGTTTGCAATTATACCAGAACGAATATACCCCTGAAATTAAACAATACCTCAAAGCCATTGCAGATGCTGCGAGGGAAATGCCTGCTTTCGACCAGCAGGATCGCCCGCTTTTCTCGGACAAGATACTGGAACTCTAGGTTTTATTTAACGGCCGCGATTGCTGATATTTATGCACATACGACCTGTCAATCCGAAAAAAAACTTACTTTGCATTTGAACCGTATTAACGAATTATAGCTAGAACAGAGCATGTCAGTATTTGAAATCAGGGGTGGTAAACCCTTAAAAGGCAGCATTACACCACAGGGCGCTAAAAATGAGGCCCTACAGGTGTTGTGTGCCGTATTGCTTACCGAAGAACAAGTGACTATTAATAATATACCCGATATCCTGGACGTTAATATGCTGATCGAACTGTTGGGCGACTTAGGGGTTATCGTCAACAAGATCGGGGATAATAGTTATACTTTCGAAGCGAAAAGTGTCCATATAGAATTTTTGCAAAGCGAGGTATATAAGAAGAAATCCGGGAAACTGCGCGGTGCAGTAATGCTTGCGGGTCCTTTGCTGGCCCGTTTTGGCAAAACCTATCTGCCCCAGCCCGGGGGCGATAAAATTGGCCGCCGCAGGTTAGATACGCACATTTTGGGTTTTGAAAAAATGGGCGTACAATTTAACTATGATGCGGAAGTAAAAGAGTTTGTCCTGGACGGGTCGCAGCTCAAAGGAGCCGAATTGCTGCTGGAAGAACCGTCTGTAACCGGTACGGCAAACATCGTCATGGCGGCAGTACTGGCAGAAGGAACGACAACCATTTACAACGCGGCTTGTGAGCCTTATGTACAGCAGTTGTGCAAAATGTTGAATGCAATGGGCGCTGATATACAAGGCGTAGGTTCCAACCTGCTGACCATTAAGGGCGTGAAAAAATTAGGGGGCTGTACCCATCGCTTGCTGGCTGATATGATCGAGGTCGGTTCATTTATCGCTATGGCGGCAATGACGAAAAGCGAAATCCTTATCAAGGATGCCGATGTAGCCCATTTGGGTATATTGCCGGAAACATTTGCTAAATTCGGCGTTCAGTTCGAAATTCAAGAAAACAATATATTTATCCCGGCACAGGAAAGCTACACGATCCATAAATTTATTGATGGTTCTATCCTAAATATTTATGATCATCCATGGCCCGGTCTTTCTCCTGACCTGATTTCTGTAATCCTGGTAATGGCTACACAGGCAAAGGGTACGGTGCTCATCTACCAGAAAATGTTTGAAAGCCGTTTGTTCTTTGTCGATAAACTGATCGACATGGGCGCCCAGATCGTTTTATGCGATCCGCACCGTGCGGTGGTGATTGGGTTGAATCGCCAGACTGCTTTACGGGGTATTCGTATGGCTTCACCGGATATTCGAGCAGGTGTTGCACTGCTGATCGCAGCTTTATCGGCAGAAGGTAAGAGCGTGATTGAACATATTGACCAGATTGACCGTGGTTATCAAAACATCGACGGTCGCCTGCAGGCTTTAGGTGCGGACATAAAAAGGTTAGACAGCTAAGGAGAATCGAATTATATAAAAAAGGAACTATCCAAAAAGGTTATTTGCATCATTTCGACTGTAGCGTAGCGAAATGGAGAAATCTCACAATCAATATTTTTTTGCATTAGAGATTTCTCTGTTTCATTACGTCAAACTCGAAATAGCTACCTTTTTAGTCAGTTTCTTTTTTTGTTTGAATAAAGAGTTAATCGATCTATCTATTTTATTTAGGACACATTGACTTATCAGATAAAGCTTGCAGGTGTTTTCGTAGAGGACTAATGTTAGTATTGTGAAAAGGTGCTTATCTTTTTATAAAAACGTGGGTGTCTTTTAATGAAAACATACGGACGTTTTGAGCAAAACTCCCTGGCCTTTTTAAGCTGTTTGTAAGCAATTGTGGTTCAGTGTTATAGAGGTCTCTATCTAAGTCTTTGAAAGAGGTGTAAATAGGGATTTAAAAACGGACACAATAGAAAAGGTTTCTTTATTACTTTTTGCAAAAGCGACCCGTCCCAACACCTTGTCGGGACAATCGCGAGCATGATTTCCGGTTTGAGTTTGCTAATGAGCAGTGTTGCAAAGCCCATCAGCTGTATTGCAACGACCTGCAATTTTCTATTAAACATGAGTCAAGCACACAGTCCAATAGGCAAACTCTAATTATTTGCTAGTAATGTTCCTTACATAAATTGTCCGTATTTTACGGGAAAAGGCTCGTATTTTATGTACC
>CAXYKQ010000130.1:0-10791 GCA_964277835.1 uncultured Edaphocola sp.
CAGTCCGCTGATAAAAACCGCCAGGATAATAAAGATGAAGAAGTTGAGCAGCCCTACACCGCAACCGCCATAAAATGCATTCACCATCATGGCCAGCAACTCGTTCATACCGGATAAAGGCATTGTACTATCGTGCATTGCATTGACCGAGCCCGTAGAAATGACGGTAGTAACGATACTCCAAAAACCGGAAACCGCCGCGCCAAACCGGACCTCTTTCCCTTCCATGGCCCCAGATGTATTATCAATACCCATCGCGGCTATCGCCGGGTTACCGGTTATTTCCATATTGATATTTGGAATGGCCAGCAACAAGAAGCCAACTGTCATTACCCCGAAAATCATTAGGGACAACTTTCTTCTCCGGATGAAATAGCCAAAGGCGAAGATCATGGCCAGTGGAACGATCAACTGTGCCGACAGTTCCAGCATATTAGTGCCATAATTAGGATTCTCAAAAGGATGGGCAGAGTTGGCACCAAAGAACCCACCGCCATTAGTACCCAGGTGTTTGATGGCGACAAAAGCGGCAGCGGGGCCTCTGCTCACCTGCAGGGTATCGCCCTGCAGGGAGGTAACCTGGTCTTTTCCCTGGAAAGTCATTGGCGTACCATTGAAGGCCAGTACCAGGGCCACAATAATTGAAAGGGGCAACAGGATGCGCGTACAAGACTTGAATAAAAAGTTATAGAAGTTACCCAACTGTGCGGTCTTTTTTGCTCTGAATGCTTTAAATAAAACAGCTGCCGTTGCCAGGCCCGTACCGGCACTCACAAATTGCAGGAACATAAGCCATAGCTGCGCGAGGTAGCTCACGCCGGTCTCCCCGGAGTAGTGCTGCAGGTTGCAGTTTACCACGAAGGAGATCGTCGTGTTAAAAGCAAGGTCCGGGCTCATATTAGGGTTGCCATCGGGGTTGAGCGGCAGCCATTGCTGGGTCATTAAAAGGAGCATTCCTAAAAGAAACCAGACCAGGTTAATGGTAAGCATTGCGACCATGTGTTCCTTCCAGTTCATTTCTTTCGCGGGGTTGATGCCGCTTATTTTATAGCATACTTTTTCTATAGGGTTTAAAAGCGGGTCGAGCAGTGTTTTTTCACCCCCGTAAACCTTCGCTATGTACTTTCCGAAAGGAAGGGCTAAAACAATGGTTCCCAGAAACACTACGATGATGCCAAAAAGTTCTGTATTCATTTTTTATACGTTAAAAGTTAATTGAAAAAGCCATACCATAAGATTGATCAGGCCAAATACGATCAGGAAGATGCACACAACCCTCGCCACTACTTTCATATCATTTAAAATATTATTAGGTTTCATTGTGCAGGAATTAAGCGGTGAACAAGAAGAGGCACAGTCCATTTCGATGTTGCCTAAAATTTTTCAGGCTTCAGCAATACGTAAACAATGTAGGCGAACACAAAGATTGCCAGGATAAATAATGCAGCCATTTTTCTTATTTATAAAGGGTGATGAGTGATGAGTGATGAATGATAAGTGATGAGTGATGAGTGATGAATGATAAGTGATAAGTGAAATGTAAAAAGTGAAATGTGATAAGTGATGAGTAAAAAGTGAAATGTGATAGGTGAAATGTGATAAGTGAAATGTGATAAGTGAAAAGTGCTTTTATGCATATCATATTTCTTCAAAGAAGCGAATGGATTTGTAAAAAAGCCAGAAGCAAAGCAAGCCGGCGAACAGTAGTATCATTGTAAGCATAATATTTATTTTTAGGGTGAACTTAAATACCTGATTTGTATACCTGGTTTACGTAGCCGGTGTAAAGGGTTAGGGGCACTTTACGGAAGGCCCTGTACCTTTCTGCAGTACTACAGGGATAAAGGATATTATCCAGCGAAAAGATGAATATATTCTCTATCGCGTTTCTAATAGTGCGCGCTCCCCTGGTATAAATCCGGTCGACCAGTTGCAAACATTTTTCCAGCATCAGTTCATTATGCTGTGCTGCCATTTCACGCGTATATTGCGTGATGATACGGACCAGGGCAAAGGGATTATTCCGGGCCCCTTCATTTGTAATTGCTGCGGTGACTTCAGGTAGTGCCGTGCATACCGCCACTACGGCTTCATTCTGGTTCATTTTTGATGTCTTTTATTTTTGCTATTGGAATAGCCAATCCTATGCCAGCCCAAACAATTATTTTATAAATAATTGATTATCAAATAATTAAAAACATGCAGTGCATTTCAGGCAAACAAAAAGCCTATCAAAATGATAGGCTCTTTATCAAAACGGAATAGCAGATCACAGGATCTTATATTCTTCTATTTTCCGGTATAAAGTCGCGATACCGATCTCCAGCAGCCGGGCTGCTTCGGCCTTGTTGCCCTGGGTATGGTTCAGGATCTTAAGAATATGCAGCTTTTCCATCCTTTGCAGGGAGAAAGCAGAAAGTTGTTTACCTATTTGGGCGGTAGCGTTTACCTGGAGCGCAGGGGGCAGGTCGGCTACCGATAAACTATCCTCTGTGGACAGTACCATAGCGCGTTCTATTACATTCTTTAACTCCCTGATATTGCCATTCCATGGATGTTGCATCAGTACCTTCAGGCAGTCCGGTTGTAGGGCCTTGACGGGTTTATTCATTTTTAAAGCAAAGTGTTGTATAAAATGCAGGGCCAGCAATGCTATGTCGGTTATCCTTTCCCTTAAGGCGGGCAGCTCGATCTGGAAAACGGAAATACGATAAAACAAGTCTTCCCGGAAATGGCCTTGTATTATTTCTTCCTTAAGGTCTCTGTTGGTAGCCGCTATAATACGTACATTTACCTTCGTAGGCTTAGTTTCCCCAACTTTTATAAACTCCCCGGACTCTATTACCCGCAGCAGCTTTGCCTGTAACTCAGGGGCCATTTCCCCTATCTCGTCAAGGAATATAGTTCCATGGTCCGCTTCTTCAAACAGGCCTTTCTGATCTTTTAGCGCACCGGTAAACGCACCAGCCTTGTGCCCGAACATTTCGCTCTCCAAAAGATCTTTGCTGAATGCCGCGCAATTAATCGCAACGAAATGCTGTTGCCTGCGACTGCTTTCCCGGTGGATCGCTTGTGCAAATACTTCTTTTCCCGTACCGGTTTCACCGGTTAAAAGTACCGCTGTATCTGCCCGTGCTACCTTTTTTGCAAGTGTGACGGCCTGTAAAATAGCATTAGAACGCCCGATAATCTGATCAAAAGAAAGCTTACCGCCCGTATTCTTCGCCAATTCCAGCAGGCCTTTTGACTGCTCCGCCTTGTCGATTGCTTTGTAGAGCAACGGAATGATGCGGTTATTGTCATCTCCTTTAGTAATATAATCAAAGGCCCCGTTTTTTATAGCCTGTACCCCATCCGGGATATTTCCATAAGCCGTAAGCAAGATGATCTCAATTGCCGGGAATCTTTCCTTGATCGTCTTTGAAAGTGCTACCCCACTGGCATCCGGCAGCTTCACATCACACAGCACCACATCAATACCGGATTGCTCCAAATGTTTCCATCCGGACTTAGCGTCAGGCGCCTGCAGCACCTCAAATCCTTCCAGGCTGATGATCCTTGCCAGTAATGTCCTTAGCTTTTCTTCATCATCTATGATCAGCACCTTTTTTACCTTATCCATTCTCTTTAATGCTGGTTAATTTTACGTCTTAAGCTAAAGTCTTTCACCGGCTGGTAAACTAAGGGTATGTACTCGATCAATACATCATTCTTATCCAGGCCGAAGGCGTCTTCATCTTTTTGCGCCAGTTTTTTGAGGAAGAAATAGGACTTTAAGATCATGCCTTCTTTTATCGCAAATTCATTATCTACAGAAAGGTATTTTTCCATAATGATGAATTTGAAATCAATTGCCGGGTTGTACCTGGTGCTCCCGTTATTTTTAAGGTGCAGGTTTAGCTCCCGGTCAGCGATCAGGTCATCTATGATTTTTTCAAAGTATAGCTCTGTTTTAGGTTGAATACGGAAACCGATATTCAAAACGATCTTGATTACTTTATCATCTACCAGTTCGGTCACTTCATAGTCCAGCGTATAAGGATGATTGGTCCGGTTGATGTGAAAAAACCAGTATACATCAGCCCGTTTGGGTTTCTTATCAAATATAGACTTAATGATTCGCGCCTCGATCTGGTCACGCCGGTCGGCCTTGGTCAGGTAGATCAGGTGAGTTGCAAATTTAGGGATCTCGGTATCATTGCTCAATGTTGCTAATTGATGGGCATGCTTGCCCAGGTCTTCAAACTTGGTATACCGGTTGTTGATTTTTCGCCCAAAATAAGTAATATACATTACGATGAAAAAGACACTACCGCCGAACACCGTTATATAGCCGCCTTCATGGAACTTAACCGCATTGGCAATGAAAAACGATATCTCTATAATCGCGAATACCAACAGGAACACATAAACAAGGAGCTTGTTCCATTTTAACTTGTACAACATAAAGTAGGACAGCAGTATCGTGGTAGTCATCATGGCCAGGGTAATGGCCAGGCCGTAGGCGGCTTCCATCCTGGAAGAGCTCCGGAAATACAGGATCACTAAAACGCAGCCGATCCAGAGCAAGTTATTGACACTGGGAATATAGATCTGGCCCTTGGTTTCAGAAGGCTGTTTCACACCGACCCGCTGCCAGAAGTTCAGGTTGATCGCTTCATTGATCAGGGTAAAGGAGCCGCTGATGAGGGCCTGCGAAGCAACAATCGCTGCCAGGGTAGCGATCAGGATGCCCGGGATCAAAAACCATTGCGGCATCATTTCAAAAAACGGGTTCCGGCCTTCTAAAAGGGTGCCACCTTTATTAAGCAACCAGGCCGCCTGGCCCAGGTAATTTACGATAAGGCAAATTTTCACAAAGGCCCAGGTGATCCGGATATTGGCCCGGCCACAGTGCCCGAGATCGGAATATAATGCCTCGGCACCGGTGGTACATAGAAATACCGCGCCCAGGATCCAGAAGCCTTGGGGATAATGCGTCAATAATTCGTAGGCATAATAGGGATTCAGGGCCCTGATCACGCCGGGCGACTGCAGTACCTGGCTCAGGCCGATCAGCAGCAGGACGAGGAACCACAGCGCCATGATGGGGCCAAATGCATTACCCACTTTATGGGTACCGAAACGCTGCACAAAAAAGATGAGCGAAATCACGCCGATCACGATCGGCACAACGGGTATGTGGTCGACACCGTCGATCAACTCCAGTCCTTCAATCGCGGAGGTTACCGAAATGGCCGGGGTGATCATCCCATCGGCCAGTAAAGCAGCGGCACCTATCATGGTAGGAATGGCCAGCCGTTTACCATAGCGCCTAACCAGGGAATACAAGGAAAAAATCCCCCCCTCGCCGTGGTTATCGGCTTTCAGGGTCAGCCAAACGTATTTAATCGTGGTCTGCAATACCAGCGTCCAGAAGACACAGGAAACGCCGCCTAATACGAGGAGTTCTGAGATCTGCCGCTCGCCGATAATGGCCTTAAAGGTGTACAAAGGGCTGGTGCCGATGTCGCCATAGATAATCCCTAGCGCAACAATAAGGGAAGCAAAGGTAACCTTCGCGGCCCCATGCAGTGAGTGGTGTTGGTTTGGTGTTGATGAATGTCCTTGCATTTTTGATCAAAATATTATGCTGCAAAGGTGTTGTTGATTTCATCAAGAGCTTATAAAAATAGTGTTGCGGGACATAAAGAAAATATAAAGATGGCTTACTGGAACCGGTAGCCCACCCCACTTTCCGTGATAATATGTTGGGGCTGATTCGGCTGGTCTTCTATCTTTTTCCGGAGAGTGCCTACAAATACCCGCAGATATTGAGTTTCGGCCTGGTAGCCTACGCCCCAGACTTCTTTGAGGATAAACTGGTGCGTCAGCACGCTGCCTTCATGCTTGAAGAATAAAGCCATCAGGCTATATTCCGTTGAAGTGAGCTTGACTATGTCCCCCTTTTTCTTCAGCGTCCTCGCAGTAAGGTCAATTTCCAGGTCGCCTATTACCTGTATCGTGTCCTGGTTATCGATCAGCTGGTTACGGCGCATAGCCGAACGGATGCGTGCCAGTAGTTCTGCAGTACGGAAGGGTTTGCTCAGGTAATCGGTAGCCCCGTTGTCTAAAGCCGTCACGATATCGAGCTCCGTATTCTGTACCGAAAGGATGATGATGGATTTGTTGTACCATTCCCGGAAGTTTTTCAGGAGTGTATGCCCGCTGATGTCGGGCAGGCCCAGGTCGAGCAGGATGAGGTCCGGTGCATGACTGGCCGCCATTACCAGCCCCTGTTTGCCGGTCTCTGCCACCTGTACCTGGTAGCCATTATTTTCCAGGCTTATTTCCAGCAATTTCCGGATCTGCGGCTCATCGTCGATTACGAGGATGGTACTCTTATTCATGTTTCAGGTTGTTTAAGTAAGTGGTTTCCGCAGGGATCATTACCGTAAAGGTAGCGCCACCTTTTTCATTATTGCTCAAATGTACGGAACCATTCTGGGCTTCGGCAAAACCTTTTACAATCGATAAGCCCAGGCCGCTACCGCCGGCTTTACTTTGCGGCAGGCGATAAAATTTATCAAACAGAAAAGGCGCTTCAGCCTCCGGGATGCCGGTACCATTGTCGGCGACCTGCATCAAACAGGATTCGGCTTCGTGCCGGACGATGATAGTCACCTGGCTGCCTGCCGGGGTATAGTGCAGCGCATTATGCAGCAGGTTCAGCAGAATTTGTTCCGTAAAACCAATGTCCAGTTTGAACAAGGGCAAGGGCTCTGTCTCTTTAAAGACAAAAGTATGATGGGCCGTCGCTATTTTTTGCAGCGCGTTATTCACCAGTTCACTCATATCGCACCAGTCGCGCTTGGGCTGCAGCATACCGCTTTCCAGGCGGCTCATGTTGAGAATGTTTTCTACCTGCCGGTTGAGCCGCATGCCGGCAATATCGATATCGTTGAGGAGATCAAGCTCCTGTGTTGGGCTCAGTTTATCTTTGTTATCTTTCAGCGTGTCCACCGTACCCAGTATTGTGGCTATCGGTGTCCTGAGCTCATGGGATAAAGAATTAAGCAGGGTATTGTAGAGTTTAATCGTATTTTCTTTTTCTTCTTTATCGCGCGCTTTCTTTTCAGCCTGTCGTATCTTGAAGGTAAGGACGGCATTGAGCAGTGCCACAAAAAAGTAGGACAGGAACATGAGTAAGTCCTCGGTATTGTCAATGTCCAGGGTAAACAGGGGAGGGATGAAGCAGTAATTCCAGATGAAGGCGCTGAGTATTGCTGCTAACAGTACCGGCAGGATATCAAAGAGCATCGCTACTACGGATACGGTAAGGAGCAGGGCCAATGCGGCTGCGCGGTAGTTCAGTTCAGCTTTTAAGTAGAAGCAGACAACGGAAACAACCAGGATGGCCACTGTGCTGATGAGATATTGCCGGGTAGGCGCCTGCGTGGTTTTCATATCGGGTCTTATTAAGAACGCAAGGTCAAAATTAGGGCAAAAGAACGGCAACTGCTATCTTGATCTTTTCTGGTCCTGATGTATCAGCAAGTTAGCGATCTTTAAAATTTTCATTCATCCATTTCAGCTGGTTATAGCCTTTCAGGAATTTAAAACGCAACTCCAGCATTTTTTCCTGCGCTTCGATCAGTTTATTCTCCCGGCTATTGATCAGGAACAGTGAGCTCTCCCCGTTGGCATAGCGAGAAGTTTCCGCCTGCACCAGCCGCTGGTAGTTCCCGATATTTTGTGCCGCAATATTGATCTGCTCCCGGTAACGCTGCACTTCATTGCGGTACGTGTTGATCTTGGTCGTCAATTCCATCTGCTTGACCACCCTGTCCAGTTCGTTCTGCTCTATTTTTATCCTGGCCATGCGATAGTCGCCCCTGGCTTGTCGCAGGAAAAGGGGTATTTCCAACTTTAAGGCATATTGATAGTTATCGACAAAAAGCGGGAAATATTCGGGACGGTAGGTTTGCTTATTGAAAAAGTTATAGCTGAAGTCCAGCTTGGGCAAAAAGCTTTGCCGCTTCAGTCGTCGCTCACTCTCCAGGATTCGTTGCTTTTCTGAATAATACAATAATGCATTGTGCTTTCCGAACGATTGTGTGCCTAACTCCTCCAGCAGCCTCGGATACTCGTCGTAAGCCACGGGTTCTGTAATGCGTTCCCCGGGTACCAGGCCGGCGACAATATCGTAGGGCTGCTGTTGCTCGCGCCATAAGAAAAGTGATAACTCCTGGGTCGCCTTTACAAACTGCAGGTACGCTTCGTTTGCCTTAAGCTCAAAACTCTGCAATTGGGATAGCGCTTCCGTGGTATCGATTGCTGCACGCTCGCCGTATTCATAAGATTTGCGCGTCCATACCAATCTTTCCCGGTTTACCGACACTGCATCGCGCTGCAACTGGAACACTTCGTAGCGCATCACCCATTGCCAGTAGGCATTGTCTGCTTCGAGCAATAAGTCATTGGTCAGCATTCTTTGCTCCGCAGCCGTCATATTTACAGCATATTTCGCCTGGTCCAGTAAGGCGCGCCGCCTGTCGTAAATGAGGTTTTTGGCCAGCGGAAGGGTAAAACCGAATTGGTAAAGACCGCCACGTGTATCGCTGTTATTGAGCCGTTCCCCGTCGATATAATTATAGCCGCCGTTCAGTTCGATGCCATACCAGGTCGGGATGCTGACCCCTGCATGGGTTTGCTGGTAATAATCTGTCCCGTCGATTGTTTTGGCCCCGTTTTTAGCGTCGATAAAAGGGTCAAAGTTACCCCGCGCGCGCAGTACTTCTGCTTCGGCCAATTCATTCGCCAACTGGTAACGGAACGCCAGCGGGTGGTATCGCTTCACGATCTCGAGAAACTGTGCATGAGATAAGCGTAAAGTGTCCTCCTGTGCCCTTACCGGTTTGCAAAAAAGCAATAGCAGGAGAAGCAGATAGAAATTATTTGGATTTTTCATTGCCTGGTTGTTCTGTTTTCACGGTATAGTAATCTGGCGGGAAGCCATTAATGTTGCGCCACAATTCATACCAGACCGGCACATCGTTCAGGATAGCAATACCCTGCACACCACCTCCTATCCTGATCTGCGGGGGCCAACGTTTAGCCGTGCTATCTTCTACTACCAGCGCCTTAAAAAGGCCGTTCGCATTAATGTTGCTTTCTACTGCGATAACCTTGCCCGAGAAAATACCGTAGCTACTGTTCGGCCAGCCGGAAAAGACAATTGCCGGGAAGCCGTCGAATACACACATCACTTTCTGACCGGGTTTGACTAAGGGCAGGTCCATTGGTTTGATGTATACCTCTACTGCATATTGCACTTGTTTCGGAACAATGGTACCAATACTTTCCGTTTCCTTCAGGATCTCGCCGATACCGGCTTTATTCAGCTGGGTGATCTGCCCGGCTTGAGAGGCCAGTACATAATAAAGTCCCTGGCGCGCTTCGTAATTAGCCACCTGGTTTTCCAGCTTGGCGATCTCGCCCGTACTGCTTTCGATCTGACCCATACTCTGAAAGCGCTCGCCTTCTGTTTTGCTCAGCTTTTCCATGTAATCCTGGACCGTGGCATTTTGCTCGATCTGTACCGTTACAATTTCCTGCCGGGTCTGCGCCAGTTTATTTTCTACCGCAGTTTTTTTAGCCTGCGCATTCTGATAAGCGATGCTGCGTTGCTGGAATTGGGTGAGCGACACCAAACCGTCCTCGTACATTTTTTGCTGCCGTTTGTATTGGTCTTCACTTAGCTTCAATTCGTTGATCGCCGCGGCCAGTTCGGCTTCCTCGCCCGCCAGTTTATTGTTCAGCTGGCTGACTTTAACCTTAAGCTGGTTGAGCTTCAGATCGCGCGCGGCTGCCAAAGCCTGCAGCTGATTATCTGTAGTCCCCACCTTGGCTTCATAATAATCGCGAACGCCCTTTTTGGCGGCTACCTGCTGTTGTGTACGTTCTACAAGTCGCGGGTCCAGGTAATCCTCTTTTACCTCTGTCAGTTGCAAAATGGTGTCCCCTTTATTTACGTAGTCTCCATTTTTGACATACCATTTAGATATCTTACCGGGAATCGGGGAATTGAGTTGCTGAGGCCGCTGTTCCTGGTACAGCGCGCTTACGGTACCCTGGACTTTAATGTTTTGTGTCCAGGGAAGGAGTAGTATGATCACACATAAACCCATAAAGATGTAGAACCATAGTTTTACCCTGGATTTTTTATGGATGTGATAGATTTTGTCGAAAGATTGTGCTTGCATGCTTTTCAATCATAAAAAGGTTAAAGAGTATGTACCGTTCCCTCCTTGACCAGCAGTTGCTGATCGGCTATACCTGCCAGCACGGGGTCATCTGATACAATGATAATTGTGGTGTGAGCGCTAATGCGCTGCAGGTGCAGCAGCATATTATGCTGGAAGGCATCATCCATACCATCCAGGGGGTCTTCCAGCAACAGCAGCCGTTTCTGTCCTAACAACGCACGCAACAGTAATATTTTTTTGCGGGCGCTAAAAGAGAGTTCGGTGCTGGTTTCACTGATCTCCGTATATAGGCCGTTGGTGAACTGGCTGGAAAAATTACCGATACCAATCTGCTCCGCAAGCGCCATAATTGCTTCTGACCTGATTTCTGTGTGTCCCAGCACGATATTTTCCTGCAAGGTACCTTTGATGATCGCCATATCGTCGGTAAACAGGCCAACTTTATCCCTGAAGGCATTTTTATCAAGGTTACTCAGCGGCACCCTATCTACGAGGATCGTGCCGGAAGCCGGTTGGTAAAAGCCCGCGATCATATTCAGCAGCA
>CAXYKQ010000131.1:0-6070 GCA_964277835.1 uncultured Edaphocola sp.
AACAAACAATTGCGGTGATCCACGCCAGGGCAAGTAGCGCTTTCAGCGATTTAAAATACATGTGGGCAGATAATTTTGGCGCACTGGTATTAAGCAGCAGCGCAACTAAATTACGACAAAAGCAGCAATAGCTTCAGGACCGTAGCATTAATCATTAAGGCAGTAAATTTAAAAGAGGCTGAGCTGTTCCGGCGCAGCAGTCCTGTATTTACTTTTACTGTTTTGCAGGATGATCTTCTTTACCTGCATCGGCTCGGGTTCGTTGAGCTGGAAAGGACTGTCGGCACAACGGATAAAGTATTGCGCACGGTTGTAAGCAATACCCATTTTGCGCAATTGATAGATATGCAGCCTGCCGAATTTACGGGCGGCTATTATCTTTTGTGCGGACCGGATGCCAATACCAGGTACGCGGATAATCATTTTATAATCAGCGGTATTGATATCAACCGGGAACATTTCCGGGTTGCGCAAAGCCCAGGATAATTTAGGATCAATATCCATATCCAGGTTGGGATGCCTCTCATCCAGGATTTCCTTCACATCAAAGTCGTAAAAACGCATCAGCCAGTCGGTTTGGTAAAGCCGGTTCTCGCGGAGGAGCGGGGGCTGCGTGCCAATGACCGGCATCCGGCTATCATGGCTAATGGGAATATAACCGCTGTAGTAAACGCGTTTGAGGGAAAAGTTTTTGTAATAAGCATCTGCAGTGTGCATGATGTCTTTGTCTGTCTCGGGAGTAGCGCCTACCACCATTTGAGTACTTTGACCGGCCGGTACAAATTTTGGCGTGCTTTTGATTAGTTTACGCTCACTGTTGTACACTTTCGACTGATCCCTGATCAATCCCAGTTCACGTTTTACTTCATCATGCGATTTTTCCGGGGCCAGTAATTTAAGCCCGCTTTCTGTTGGCATTTCCAGGTTAATGCTCATCCGGTCGGCATATAGGCCCGCTTCCGTCAGCAGCTCTTCGCTTGCCCCGGGAATAGTCTTCAGGTGAATATAGCCATTGTAATTTTCCTCCAGGCGCAATTTTTTTACGATGCGCAGCATCCGCTCCATAGTGTAATCCGCATTTTTAAAGATGCCTGAACTTAAGAACAGGCCCTCGATGTAGTTACGCCGGTAGAAGTTCATCGTAAGTTCAACGACCTCTTCAACGGTGAAAGCTGCTCGTTTGATATCATTGCTGCTGCGGGAAACGCAGAAGGCACAATCATAAATGCAAAAATTCGTCAGTAATATTTTTAATAAGGAAACACAACGGCCATCTTCTGTGTAGGTATGACAAATGCCGGAGCCGGTATCGCCAATCCCTTTACCCGTATTTTTACGATCACTGCCACTGGAGGAGCAGGATACGTCATATTTTGCCGCATCGGCCAGTATACTCAATTTCTCCCTGATTCGTTCATGCATGATACCACCGTTTTACTTATCAAAAATACGACAAAGAGATTTAAAGTGCCGGAGAGTTTTTACACAGTTATATAGAGGAAAATTTATATTTCGTAAGTGCTTGTAAAATTCCTAATGCATTTGGAATAAACATTTTTAAAAATAAAAAGCGCATCTTTTTTGTTTTTTTCAACAAAGTACTTACATTTGCAACTCAATTGGCTGCCCGAGTGGCGAAATTGGTAGACGCACTGTGTTCAGGTCGCAGCGTTCGCAAGGATGTGCTGGTTCGAATCCAGTCTCGGGCACGAAAAGGGTTGTAAGCTTTGCTTGCAGCCCTTTTTCTTTTCCGGCCAAAATTTTTGACTCGTGGATCAAGGATCAAATGCAAAAGTTGGGATCAATGTAGAAAGTTGTGGAGTTAATTAGGATCAATGCAAAATTGTGGAACGTAAGAAATATAGCTTTGCAGTCGAATGAAAAGTTATCCGCGGCAGTTATTTTTCATCGGCAGCGTTGTTGCTGCCAGCGTTTATCCAGCCGCATTTTTAAAGTAAAAGAAGGGTGTAGATAGCACGTGCATCAATTATATAAAGAAATTTTTATTGATGTTCCACTCGGCTATTCCATTTATGCCTGATGTAGATTTACCGGATATTTTTTTATCCTTTTAATACCATAGGTTTATGCAACAAATTATTGCTCTGTTTGATTTCAAGCAGAAGATTAATTTCAAAAATGAAATTTTAGCCGGCATGGCGGTGGCAATGACAATGATCCCTGAAAGCTTGTCTTTCGCGATATTAGCAGGACTTTCCCCGCTGACCGGCTTGTATGCCGCAGTGTTGATGGGTTTGGTAACGGCAATACTTGGAGGCAGGCCGGGAATGATCTCTGGTGGCGCAGGGGCAACGGTAATCGTACTCATTGCACTTGCCGCTTCGCATGGAGTAGCCTACCTATTCGCCGCCGTTTTATTAGCAGGAATACTGCAGATAATGGTAGGAGCTTTTAAGCTTGGAAAGTTTGTACGACTAATTCCACAGCCGGTGATGTATGGTTTTTTGAATGGTTTAGCGGTAATTATTTTTATGGCACAGGTAGCCCAATTCAAGGTTGTTGAAAATGGTGTTGCCCGCTGGATGCAGGGAACATCGCTCTACATTATGGTAGCATTGACTTTGCTTACCATATTGATCGTATGGTTACTGCCTAAGCTGACCAAGGCTGTTCCGGCCTCGCTTGTTGCCCTATTGGTCGTTTTCGGGATCGTGTATTTTTTTGATATCGACACCAAAAAAGTAATAGATATCGCCTCCGTTAGCGGTTCCCTGCCGGCATTCCATATTCCGGCTATTCCCTTCAACCTGGAATCGTTGAAAATAATATTTCCCTATGCCTTGGTAATGGCTGGAGTGGGGTTGATAGAAAGCCTGCTGACCTTGAATATGGTTGATGAAATTACCCATACCAAAGGACAACCCAACCGCGAAGCTGCCGCGCAAGGTATTGCCAATGTGGTTAACGGCTTATTTGGCGGTATGGGAGGTTGTGCCATGGTCGCCCAGACCTTGGTAAATATTGGCGCGGGCGGCAGAGCGCGGCTTTCGGGCATCATAGCATCAATAGTAATTTTACTGGTAATTTTAGTAGCCGGACCTATAATCGAACAGATTCCTATGGCAGCTTTGGCTGGTGTGATGATGATGGTGGCGATCGGTACCTTCGAATGGGTAAGTTTTCGCATTATTAATAAAATGCCCCGGCATGATATTTTTGTCGGCATCCTGGTAGCCGCTATTACTATACTGTTGCATAACCTGGCACTGGCAGTTTTGATCGGCGTGGTTATTGCTGCATTGGTTTTTGCCTGGGAAAGTGCCAGGCGCATTCGTGCAAGAAAATATACAGATGAAAATGGCGTAAAACATTACGAGATTTTCGGACCTCTTTTCTTTGCATCTACTGCTGCGTTCAGCGAGAAGTTTGATGTAAAAAATGACCCGGATGTTGTGGTTATAGATTTTAAAGAAAGTAAAGTTGTCGATATGTCTGCTATTGATGCTTTAAATAAGATTACGGAGCAGTACAACAGGGCAGGTAAAAAACTTCATTTGAAACATTTAAGTAATGACTGTACCCGGTTGTTGCAAAATGCAGCGGCAATAATCGATGTGAATATTATTGAAGATCCGACTTACAAGGTACTGACGGATCAATGATGGGCGATGTTTGGATATATAGCCGGTAAAGGGATTTTCTGATAAGCTATAGCATACAATAATCATGGGGTGTTTTCCGTGCTCAAGTCGTTCGCCGGTTTCCAGTCAATTGTGCGACTATTGGCACGTTTGTCTCCATTATAATGCCGTTTAAACCAAGGTCAATTCAGGGCAACTTTACTTTCGGAAGTAACTATCTGATTGTAAATTAATTTACTATTTATTGGATTATTTCTTAATAAAATGATAAGCTCTGTGCTTTTTTATAGATTAATATACTATTTTAGGTGTCAAAATTTTTTCTATCAAGTATGAAATCTTTAATTACTGCATCATTACTCATTTCAGCAGCTATCCTGCTGAATGCACAAAAAGTTAATGCCCAGGTGGGTATTGGTACCACAAGTCCGCATGCTTCCGCAGCGCTGGAAATCAACTCGACCAATAAAGGAATTCTGGTACCGCGTATGACGGAGGCCAACCGGCCCAGCTCACCGGCCACCGGCCTGCTGATCTACCAGACCGACAATACACCGGGTTTTTACGTCTACAACGGTTCCGCATGGACCGCAGTTTCCGGTTCCGGTTCTGGTTCTGCCCAGGCCGGGTTTACACTGACCACCCGGTCCAACTCAACCTGGGCCAGCGGAAACCCTGGCGCAGTTGGCCCTTATTTCTTCAGCCCCGTTCCTGTACAGACTTCAGCCAACATTCTTGATCCGGCTAATACTGCAGCGGCTACCGGAAACGGCACTAATCTCAGGACAGGTTTTGTCGTACCTGCCAACTGCACTTTTAAGAAAATAAAGTTGGGCGTCCGTATCATTGCCGGTGGTGTGGATAACGGGCAGAACAAGACAACCACGATTACTTTATATAAAAACGGCTTCGCTACCGGGCTTACCGTACAGGTAACGACCGGTAGCGCAGTGGGCGCATCTGGTTCTGCAATGACGGCGGTAGATGTACCGGCGGTTGGTGGCGATATTATCTCTTTAGAGTATACACAAATCAACCAGGAGCCCAATGCCACATTCTCCGTATTATTAGAAGGTCAGTAATCATCGCTAAACAGGTAATCATGAAGAGTATTCCAATATTATTATGTTTTGCGGGCTTCGCTCATGCGGCGCAGGCACAGGTCTCCGCGGGCGCTACGGGATTTACGGTTAAGTCCGGCACGGTATTCTCATTCGAAGGACTCAGTTTTACCCCCTCTGCAGATCTGAGCATACAAAATCAAACGATCAGTATGTCGGCGACTCCCGCCGTTGCCGGCACAGGCAGCACTATTGCCAGGGTGTACAGCGTCAGCCCTTCATTGATCTTCTCCGGTGCTGCAGGTATTAAATATGCAGCGGGAGAGTTGAATGGTAACCAGGAAAATACCTTAAAACTGGTAACCGGTTCGGGCAATTTTACCGCGTTCAATAACAGTGCGCCGGGTGGTGCGGGTACCTATTCTGTGTCTGTCAGCGGCCTGAATAATGTGCCGCTGAGCCGTTTGTCGGCGACCAGCGCTGCCGTGCCTTTATCCATACGCTATGACGATTTCAGGGTAGGCTCGGGAAGCGGCTGCACCTCCTTGCTGAGCTGGAATGCCTCCAGGGCCGGTACGGCAAATTTCATCATTGAGCGCAGTGGAGATGCACAGCATTTCGAAGCTTTAGCCTTAACGCTTGTTCAAAATGACCAGCATTTTACCGCTACGGATCCATTGCCTTTAAAGGACCGGAACTATTACCGGCTTTCGATCCGGGAAACCGGAGCAATGCCGGCATACAGTTCTGTAGTCAGTATACAGCACAACTGCCGGCAGGCACAAACGCTCGTATATCCAAATCCTGCGGGTAATGCAATTTTCATAAGTCTTGCTGCGGCCCCTGATAAAGTGGTGTGTATAGATTTGCTGGATATCAGTGGTAAAGTATTACGGTCTTTACGAACTTCTTTGCAGACCAGCAAGCTCGATCTCCAGACGGTAGCCGCAGGTACCTATTGGCTGCAAATTCAGAACGGATCTGCGAGGGAGCATATCCAGGTCGTTAAGCAGTAAGCATTTTTTTGAGGGTCTGAAAAAGGTCGTTTGCTTCATGCGGATGGTAACCCATAGCAACGGAGCAATATGTCATCAACATTTTTGTACTACAGGTGACAACTGCCCGATTTTGTTATTGTGCGCCCCGGTAAACGACCTTTTTGAACCCCATCATTCCATTTGATCCTGTTCGTAGCCGGCTTATGAGCGCAGTATCTTTTCCATGGCTTTCCCTTTGGCCAGTTCATCGATCAGCTTGTCCAGGTAGCGCGTTTTTTGTACAAGCGGGTCTTCAAGGTCCTCTACACGATAGCCACAGATCACTCCTTTTATTTTGGCTGCATTGAGATTAAAAGCCGGCGCTTCATTGAAGAATACTTCGAAGGTGGTGCCCCGGTCAATTTGATCG
>CAXYKQ010000132.1:0-2653 GCA_964277835.1 uncultured Edaphocola sp.
CAGCAGCTTTACCCACCGGATTATTGGGAAAATCATAAAAGGTAACACATAATAACTCCTTACCACATGAAAAGAATAATAAGCCTCCTCCTGTTCCTTTCTTTTAATTATCTTGTTATGGGCCAAAACAATACAAGGATAAACCTTCATGACTTAGAAGGTAAATGGTTTATACATCAATCCAACTTTCCCATGTGGTTAAAAGGCGATAAAACTTCACCGACCTTTAACTATGCCATTATCGAAAAGAAAAGAAGTTTATACCTGTCAGATAAAGTAAGCTACCTTAAAAACGGAAAGGTAAAAAATATTAACGGAATAGATAAACCATTGGATGCCGCTAACCGGGAATTTGTATGGAGCGGTAATGGATTACTAAGCTTGTTGAAAAGTAAATGGAAGATTTTACATCTGGAGTTGAAGGAAGAGTGGGCCATCATATTTTTTAAACAAACACTGTTTACACCACAAGGTTATGATGTGATTTCCCGTAAGCCGGTACTGAGCCCGGAAGTAGCTCAAAAAATAGCATCAAAACTAAAAGAATTAGGGGTGGAGCAAATATTGCAGCCTATCAGGCAAAACCAACCATAGTCTTTAAATCTTTCCCGAAATATTTAAAGACCATACCTCCCGGAATGAAGCATCACAACAGCTCCGAACCAAACGAAAACGGCAGGAGCTGCATCGCATTGTCGATCTTATAAACCGGCCCCGTAGCACTGCACAACAATAGCGCGATGGGTCGTTGCTGCCGGGATATATACTCCGCAATAGACTGCCTGCAAGTCCCGCAGGGCGACAAAACGGTATGCGCCATTACCTCGGATAGATCATCTTTTTGGTAAGCAATAGCGATCATCACTATGGTTTCACCGGGATGTAACGCAGAAACAGCGCTCAAAGCCACTCTTTCCGCGCAGATACCGGCCGGAAAAGCTGCGTTCTCCTGGTTACTGCCCTTAACAACAGCGCCACTGTCCAGCAGTACAGCCGCGCCAACTCTAAATTCGGAATAGGGGGCATAAGCCAGCGTTCTCGCAGCATCAAAAGCAGCCAGCGCCAGTTCCTTTTCGGCCCTTGGTAAATGATCTAATCCCTCTGTTACCGCATACTCAAACTCAAATTTCGCCATCGTCGTCTTATTGATCTACCGCAATATAAACATAAATTTCCACAGGCAATACGCTGATAACTTGCTAACATTTTATTTGTAAAACTTCGCCTTATCTTTGTCAGCAATTTATAACAACAATATGAAAGATTTCTTTAAGTATTTCTTCGCCTCCTTACTGGCGATCATCGTATCGGGCATCCTACTGGCCATTATTTCATTCGGTATCATGGGCGCGCTGGTCAGTTCCGCTACCAGCCAGCAAATGGCCGTGATCAAAGAGAACAGCATCCTGGAAATCGATCTTTCCAAGCAAATTACTGAAGTGCCGCAAGCGAACATACTTTCTGCCATCACCGGGGGCAACAACGGCTCCTCTGTCGGCCTTTTTGAAGTAATCCGATCCATAGAAGCCGCTAAGTCGGACGATAACATCAAAGGTATTTACCTTAAATCTGCCGGTAATGCCAATGGCTGGGCTACCTCCCAACAATTAAGAGATGCCCTCAAAAATTTTAAAACCAGCGGCAAGTTTATATTCGCTTACGCGGACGGTATTTCGCAAAAAGCTTACTATATCGCTTCTGTGGCCGATAGTATTTACATCAATCCTTTAGGTAGTGTTGAGTTAAAAGGTCTAAGTACCAACCTGATGTTCTACAAAGGCTTATTAGACAAACTGGAAGTGGAGCCGGAAATCTTCTATTGCGGTAAGTTCAAAAGCGCCACCGAACCGATCCGCGCTTATAAAATGACTGACGAGAACCGGACACAGATCAAAGCCTACCAGCAGGACTTCTGGTCGGAGATATTGGCCGCCGTGGCCGAACACAGCAAAATGGATGTGATAACAATCGACTCCCTGGTAAATGAAGGCCTCATCCAGACCAGCGCAGATGCAGTACGCTATAAATTAGCCGATGGCATTAAATACAAAGACGAGTTCGAGGATATCCTTAAAGCAAAATTGGGTATCGGGAAAAAAAATAAATTAAATTTTGCCTCTCTTTCGGACTATAAAAGCAGGCTTTCGCAAAAACCAAGCAGCAACCAGATCGCCCTGCTGATTGCAGAAGGTAACATAGTAGACGGCAGAGCCGGTGCTACTTCCGATGCCGTGATCGCCTCTGAAGACTTTATCGAAGAGATCCGTAAAGTAAACGCCGACAGCAATATCAAAGCTGTAGTAATGCGGGTTAATTCTCCGGGAGGCTCTGCACTCGCATCAGAAAATATACTGCGCGAACTGGACCTGCTGCAAAAAAACAAAAAACTGGTGGTGTCAATGGGTGACTACGCCGCTTCGGGAGGCTATTATATTTCCTGTAATGCGGATAGCATTTTTGCACTCCCTAATACCATCACCGGCAGTATTGGCGTTTTCGGCGTAATGATGAATACCCGGAAAATGTTCAACAATAAACTCGGGATCACCTTCGATACAGAAAAAACCTCCGCTTTGGCCGACCTGGGCGATGGCAATAAACCTATGACAGATCGGGAAAGGGCTATTATCCAAAGTGGGGTAGACACCATTTA
>CAXYKQ010000133.1:0-5992 GCA_964277835.1 uncultured Edaphocola sp.
TGCAGCAATAGACAATACGCATCAAATATACCTTTATCTGCAAACCACTCCTCGTTCCTGACCTCAACGGCTAAGGGAATTCCTTTGGGGAAATGCTGTAACATATCCTGTAATCTCTCAAAATCCTTAGGCTTAAAATTTTCATGTAATTGCAGGAAGGCCATACCCAGCTTTTCTTCAAATGCACTGATCGCATCACAAAATTGCTCCACCAGGGGCTGCACATCGATCAGCCTTTTATAATGACTGATGCTGTTGGTTATTTTAGGAAAAAACCTGAAATGTTCCGGCGTCTTATCTTTCCAGGTGGCTACCTGCTTCCAGTCGGGCATTCCATAGAACGTTGCGTTCAACTCTATACTGTTAAACTGGGTGGCATAATAGCTCAGTTCATCCTTAGTGCCGCGCGGGTAAAACCCTTTCAGATCGGTACGGTTCCATTTGGCACAGCCTACATAGACTTCAAATGGCTGATCGTCTTTATAGGCTTGCAGCACTTTTTTAGTCACCGGGTGATCAGCCGGCAAACTGAAATCCACCAGTTCCGGCTGGCTTACTTTTCCAAATTGCATAAACGCATCTTTAAGTTTTAAAAAAATCGGACATCAACTGTAATAGTAAGGCCTTATTTATTTTTTCGAAAGGATGCGCCGTATCGGGCAACACCGCGAAATTAGCCCCTTCAATTTGCCTTACTGCACCGAGCGTTTCTTCAATGCTGACCATATTATCCTTATCGCCAACCATCAATTGGGTTTTGGCCTTAATCGCTTTAAAGTCATTCTCCTGCAGCACCGGCCGGTCGCCTAGGTCGGAAATGAGCCCGGCCAGATCGCGGCAGAGTTGCTCCCAGTTGTCTGCCCCGTGCATAGCGCCCAGTTGCTCCGCAAATCCGGGGACTTTTTCTTTAATCAATACCGGGTCTAGCATTTTGGCTTCTTTCGCCGCAATCTCCGGAGACCAGCTTAGTTTAGTGGCTAAAGTCATAACAGCAGCGCCCCTTTCCGGGTATTGTGCGGCGTAAGTTAAGCCCACATAGCCGCCCATACTATAGCCGAATATCCGCACTTCCTCCAGGCCTCGCTCCGCACAATATTGTACAACCTGCTCCACATAGGCAGCCATGCTGATTTCCGAGTCGCCCGGTGCGGGTCGCGTGTGGCCTGCAAAAACAGGTGTATGCACCTGGTATGCGCCCGCCAGTGCCTCTTTAATGAAATCAAAATAAGCGGGTTGTCCTAAAGCGCCGTGTAACAGCAGTAAATGTTGCATAGTTCGAAAGTACTCAGGTAAATGTACAAAAATTGATCTTATGAAAAAGCAAAAACAAAGTGGCCTGCTGTTTAAAATAAAGGTGAAAAATGACTGGAAATTCCGTTTCCTGTAAAATGATCAAAAAGCCAATACGGGAATTCCTGTAGAAAAACCATAAAAATATTATTTTTTAAAAAAAACATAAACAATTGTTTATCAGATATTAACAAGAAAATATACTTTTACAAAACCTCTATTTATTAAAATTAAAATCATGTATAACAATTTAAATATTTAATCTCAAACCAAAATAAACAAGATGAAAACACAAATGTATTTACCCGCGATCGCGTTGATGATGATGACCGCAAACGCAATGGCGCAAACAAAAATTAAAGACGGATCGGTAAGTAGCGCCGCCCAGCCCGGCGCTAACGCGATATTGGAACTGGAAAGTGATAACAAAGGCCTGTTATTGCCCCGGGTAGCGCTCACTTCGCTTAATAATGCGGCACCCCTGTCGGCCCATACAGCCGGTATGACGGTTTACAACACTGCAGGCACCGGCGATGTGAGCCCCGGCTTTTACTACAACAACGGCAACGAATGGGTCCGCATTAATCAACCGGAACCCTGGAAAGTACAAAATTCGACAAACGATGCTGTGTCCAATAACCAGGACATCTACCAGATGGGTAAAGTCGCTATCAATAAAAACACGCCTTCCGACAAGCAATTAGAAGTAGTGGGCGATCTGAAAGCTCAATACAGTAGCGGAACTTATAATGGCGGTATCAATACCAACTTCAACGGCTACGGCATCCCTATGAATCTGTTCTATGTATCTGATAATGCCGATCTTGTTGCCGCAACCAAATCAAGCGTGATCAGCCTCTATGACGGCATGGCTAATGTACAGTCCAGCAACGGGCTGGCCGGCGGCAGCATCGCTGCCGTTTCCTCTGCTAACGGGGGTAATGTGGGCCTGGTTGCCAATAACTCTGATCAAAGCGTCGCTGCAGAAATTTGGGTTACCGCTAATGGTGCGAATGGAAATATTACGTTCAGCCACAATAAACAAAGCGGGGAACGCGCGTCCATAAGCGTGGAAAAACTTTCAGGTATTACTTTTGATTTCAGGAAAGCTAACGGTTCGGCAGAAGGAGCTTACACACTGCCCCGTACTGCCGGGTTGCCCAACCAGGTGTTAGCAGTAAGTACAAATGTGGGTGGAACAAATGGCACAAGCATGCTTACATGGAAAGATGTTAACAGTGTATGGAACATTCCCGTTTTCCTTACCGACGCTGATGCAGATCTCGCACTTCCGAGCGGTTCTTTGTATAGACTTTCAAATTCCAGGACAGTGCTGCAGCGCCCCTGACAAGCAATAAAATTGTTACATTCAAAAAGAAATGATTCAAATGAATAGATCAAAAATTTTAGCCGGGCTTATGGCAACGCTCTGTTATGGCACCGGCTATGCTCAGAACGGCTCCGGAAGCAGCTTCTTAGACAATGGTTACCGGGCCACCGCTGCTGCCGACTCCACTTTTGAATATGCGGAAAACTTATACCTGGGCCCGAATGCAGTCTGGCAAATAGATGGTGTCCATACGGTATACAGCAAAAATATATGGATCGCACCAGGTGCACAAATCAGTGGCAGCGGGAAACTGATCATTGCCGACCCTTCAAAAAATACTTTCTACACCGTTCCGGCAAGCGCTACTACCATAGACGGTAATAACGGCAACTTTATCACGCTTAATTTAGAACATCATAATACCGGCAACATTGTCTTAAACGATATCAGCGATCCCGGCTTTGCGATCCCGAATCCTGCCGGGTCGCTGTCAGCAGCTTTAAAGATCGGCACCGACTTTTCTTTTGAAGTACACCACGCTGATGTAATCCTGAATGGCAATGATTTTATTTTCGGTGCAAACGGCACAGTAAGCAATTATGGCCCTTACCGCATGGTCGTTACCGGCAATAGCATTGCAGGTCACATGATAAAAGAAAATACGATTTCGGGCTCTTTTCTCTTTCCAGTGGGGATTGCAGAGCGGGATTATACCCCCGCAGTCGTCAGCGGCAACAATACCTATTATGTAAGTGTACAAAATTATGCCGCGTCGGCCTCCTACGAAGCAGACGCCAAGAACGGGATCGACCGGACCTGGCATATTTACGGTGGCGCAGCCAGTAATGTAAGATTACAGCATAACTCTCCCCTTACGGACGGCGAGCTGTATGATGATGAGCAGGCGTTCATCACCCGGTATATAGGAGACGGCTATTGGAGCAGTGGTGTTCCGGAACAAAGCCAGACGGGTACGCATACCAATACCGTGAGCATCGGTGCAGGCATTCCTTTAACCGGGGATGAAAATGCGGCCTATCTTTCTAAAACGAGTAATCTACTGATGCCTTTACCGATAGCCCTGTTAAGCTTCAGCGCAAACAAAAATGGCAGGGTGGCTGCCCTGGATTGGATTACAGCCAGCGAGCGCAATGCCAAAGGCTTTGAAATCGAAAAAAGCGGCGATGGCCGTAGCTGGAAAAGCGCCGGCTTTGTAGCCAGCCAGGCTCCGGATGGTTTAAGCGCAGAAAATTTAGTGTACAACTTTACCGATGAGCAACCCTATAGCGGGATGAATTATTATCGCCTGAAACAATGGAGCAGGGACGGCCAGTATGAATACAGCCCGGTACGGAACCTTCTTTTCGATCACGTCCAAGGAATACAGGTCTACCCTAACCCGGTAAAAGAACATTTACAGGTGAACGGGATGACTACAGGAAGCGTTATAGAGATATTTAATATTTCGGGTGGACTGATATACCGTCAAAAAATAGAAAGGCCTGAGCTGATGATCTCCTGCCGGCACTGGCCAAATGGCATTTACTACCTGCAGGTGTCCGACGAAAAAGGAGAACGGACCACACACAAATTAGTCAAAACAGAATGAGACTAAGATCAGTAATGAAATTAAATAACCCCGGAAGCGCCAGGACGCTTACGGGGTTATTTAATCAATGATAGCCAGATAATTTAATACACTATCAGGGCCTGTTCATACACTTTTAGCACACGCCGGTAAACTCCGGCAAAGTCAAGCCTTATAAAATAAATACATTTGTTAATAAATTGTTGAAATCAATAATTTTTTCCCTTTTAATGTTTAAGCTTTTAGAACAAGCATGCTTAAAAATATCCTCAATCCAGATGAAGATGAAAAATAGATATACTGCTAAAATAGCCTTATGGATGTCCATTATCTGCCTGAGCTTATTAGGACCGATACAGGCTTATTCGGGTATTGTGGCGAATGGCATCTCCGGCCAGACACAAACGGCCTATCCCGGCGGCAATAATGTGCCCATCTATGTATGGTGCAGCAATGCCAATAACGCCGGCAGCCTCACGGCCACTGCAAGCGCATCAGGAAATCTCACTTTTAAATGGTATAAATTTGAGGTCAGCTCCACTTCCTGGCAACCCTACGCCACTACGGCCAATGCAACCAGTTCCACTATTTCCGGTTTAAGTTCCGGTGGTTACAGGGTAGAAATAGTCAACGGAGCCAATGCGGTAATTGAATGTTACCATGTATGGGTATGGAACCTCGGCGGCACTGCTGCAGTAACTACTTCCAATCCCAGCTGTAACGGGGTGACTGCAGGCCTTAACTTAAATGTGAGTGATACTTTTAAGTATTATACGCCACCGCCATCTCCTTCTTATATCAATGCAAATACCCAGATCTCTGTTTGCTTCAGTGCCAACCATACCTATGTTTCCGACCTGGCATTTTACCTGATTGCGCCGCCCAGTTTCGGTAATGTAGCCGTACTGCTTTCTCCCAATCCTCCAAGCCCGAATTCCACTTGTAACCCGGGACAGAATGTTAACAATCTTTGCTTTTCAACAAGTTCCACAGCCAATTTTAATGTTTGCGGTGCTGCGACACCTTTAACCGGGACTTACGGTCGCTATGGGGCTTCTTCTACCCCGATCAACTGGTCGGCGCTCAATGGCGCCAACGCGATCCAGGGAGGCTGGCGCGTACAGATATTTGACTGTATCGGTTTCGATGTCGGCGCTCTGACCAATGCTACTTTAACTTTTTCCAACCTGACTTCTGTTTGCGGCTCCCCTACAACCATTACTTACTCTTCCGGTAACATTAATTCGCCTATTAATGATAACTCCTGTAATTCTGCAAGCGCCTCCAAGTTTGAAGTTCCGGTATCTTATACAGCGACCCAGTTATCCGTAAACGCTACCCGGAGCATCAGCTGGAGCTCTTCGACCACCGGGGTAAGTTTTGCAAGCAGTAACAGCGCGACTACCAATGTTACGGTACCTGAAGGAGCGTCTAACCTTGCCGCAACAATTACCTATGCCATTGGTGGCAGCAATTGTATCGTAAACACCAGCAGCACCTATAATAATGCAGTTAAGCCAATAGTGAGCATAGCACCTGCCAACCGCACGATTTGCTCCGGCCAGCAAATCAACACCGCGCTGACTGCGAACCTGAGCAATACCACTTTTGCCTGGACTGTAGTAAGTGCTACGGGTGTAACAGGAGCCAGTGCCGGAAGTGGCACTACCATTAGCCAGACCTTAACAGCAAGTGGCAACAACCAGGGAACAGTCATCTATGCGATTACGCCTACCCTGAACGGTTGTGCCGGTAACACAAAATATGATACGGTAAAAGTGAAC
>CAXYKQ010000134.1:0-24835 GCA_964277835.1 uncultured Edaphocola sp.
AGCAAATCCGGGACTTAAAGCACCACGGGAACCGATCTTATCCTTTTCCTGGCTTACAGAATTCAGCCAGCCGATATCTTCGCCATAATAGGTCAGGTCATAAGCTGCTTTACGCGCTACCCGGAAGCCAAGTGTTACACCGGCCTGGCCGAAAAAGCGGAAGTTGGAAATAGGGTCTGTTCTCAATTTTATCGCTACCGGGATCTCCAGCAAGCTTACGTTGTAGTTAAAAGAGGCCGTTTGGATGGTATTTTTCGCAGGTACATTGCTGGCTCTGCTCATCGACATTTTGCCGCCGCCCATGTTCATTTGCAGGCCGGAAACGATCGCATAATTGTCCTGGAAATAGTACTCCGCCATTAAGCCGTAGGTAAAGCCAAGCTTAGAACCATCATTGGCGATGCTGTAAGTTTTGTCGTCGTTAGTTTTTGAAGTGGAGCGCATCCAGGCAACGGTGGGGGCCAGGTAGGCTCCAAAACGGAATTTCTTGGTGTCGATACCGTAAGCCGGGCTGGAATAGGTCGTATTATCTTCCTGGGCTACAGCGGTAGCTGTAAATAAGCCGAAACCGGCCAGTAGTAGTGCTAATTTTTTCATATATTATTGTTTTTATAACTATGATAAAAGAGTATCGGGCGAAATTAAGCTATATTTTTTACCCTTATAATTATTCAAATGTTATTAACCTTCCTCCAAAGCCTTCCAGCGTTTTATCCTCCGGGCATAAAAGAAGATAAAAATAAGCCCGAAAGCCAATAAGAGCCAACTTACATTTTCCCCTAGCAGATCCATAAGGGTATGGTGATCTTTCAACCGGTAATCGACGCCATACTTCGCGATGAAATATTCGGCTTGATGGCTTGAAATGAGCGTCAGGATGAGCAGGGCGAAAGGTACGATGAATACGATCGTAAGATTCATAAAGACCGATTTCACCCGCTTGGACATGCTTTGCCCGCTGAGTGCTGGGAGCAGGAAGATCGCCATAGCCAGGATGAGGAGGAAGTAAGGCACTGAAAATTCGACACTGGCATTGCTGAGACCTCCGGCCAGGGCGAAAAGAGCTACTACAATACCTAAGAGACCGGCCGTAACCGCCGCAAAAATCACTGATTTCAGGTCGGTAACCCGGAACGCGAATAAGATGCTGGCCAGGCCGAAAGCGATCCAAATGGAAACATGGAAAAAATCATTCAATTTGCGCCAGCTGCGCAGTTCATCTACATTTTCAAATATATTTTTAAAACTGATCACATCTATATAATAGCGTGTTGCTCTGCTGACCTGGTTATTCCCGGCCGGGCCTGGAGCAATTGTTGTGGCTGCGTCTACGACTGTATCGACGGTAACGGCTACGGCAGCATCGTCATAATAGGCATCATAATTATACGAGGGAGAGGAGTTAATGGTACTGTCTACGCCATACCTGCCGGGTTTATTGACCAGTTTAAACCATTGATCAACAGTTATGTTGGATTTGATCTCAAACTCACGGGCCAGTTGCATGAAATTATTTAAGCGGCTTTTAATGCCAGCTGCATCTTCCCGGATCAAAAGTTCATAAGTTTCTTTTAATACCAGCAGCTCCGTAGCCTGTGGCTTCGGTTGCAGGTCAGTAGCCGGGCCTGCTTCGATTACGCTGCTGATATCTCTGAGAAAGTAGTTGTTCGAATAATTGAATACCGTATAAATGGTATCGGCCAGACGGGCCAGGTCGAATACTTTATCTACCAAAGTGAGGATTACGGTATCTTTATTGTTACGCGCAGCATTTGGTATTTCAGTAGCAACCTCTTCTTTGTTATAGTGGCTCAGGCTGTTGCTCACCAATTGATCGAAATTAGGGTCGGCAGTAGTTGTGATGACCTCTTTTGTAGTGTAAAACTGTACCCATTCTCTATTGGCAAATATCTTAGGGCCGTTCAGCAACATTTCCGTCTCCGATTCAGTATAGCTTCTGCGTTGCAAGGTATCAAAGGGGCTGGGGTAACGCCGGTTAGTTAAGGCATAATCTTCTATATTCAATAGCAGGAAAGGCGCTGCTTTTGCAGCGGTTAGGCGTTGCGCTTCAAATTTGGCTACCGGGTATTTTTGATGAATAAAAGTTTTATACCCCATCATATAACTCATGTGGAAGGTGCTGCAGGCAAAAATGATCAGCAGGTAGTAAAAGAAGCCCAGGAAGATTTTGGCCCGGTTACCGGGATAGAAATTTTTGAAGGCATTGTGCTTAAGCAGGGAAACCAGCCACAGGACTAATAGTATGATCGTAACGGCTACGGCAAACAGCATAGCGCCATTTCCATTTAAAACATTAAAGTCATAAAGCCTTTGATGTAAAGAAGTGGGCGATATAAAAGTGGCATAACCTGCGGTGAAAAACAGGATATGAATACCCAGGGCTATAAGTAACATCCATACCAGGCGGGTATTCCATATAGCAGGATAACGTTCCAGCAGGTATTGATTGATGCGATGGATGACATTCATAGGAAGTAATGTTGGATTTTATGCTACAAAAAAGCGGCGTGAAGAACTGGAAATATTCCTGATGTAAGCGATCTCAAGCCCGGATTGGCCCAGCGCCTGCAATACCTGGCCGAAACTTACCGGGTCATGGAACCGGGCAATAAACTGCCCGCCATTAAAGGTCAGTTTTTCTAAAGCAAGCCCGGACAAGACCTCCTGCAATTTTTCTTTACTACTGTCTACATCCATCTCTACGATTAGCTGGCGCTCACTTTGTTCCTGCAACTCCTGATCCTGCTGGTTGTATTGGCCGTTTTTCAGGAAAATAACTTTATCCGAGATCTTTTCTACTTCATATAGTTGCTGTGAGCTTAAAATCAAAGCAATGGGCTTAGTTATTGAATTGGAAATATACCTCAGGTCTTCCAAGATCATCTGCTGGGCAAGGATGTCCAGGTTAGCCAACGGTTCATCCAAAAGCATTACTTCCGGCTGACGCAGCAGCGTGCGGGCCAGCTCGAACCTCATCTTATAACCCGAAGATAATTGATGCCATTTGAGATCTTTATAATTCCACAGTCCTAACCGGGCAATCATCATCAGCACACGGGTTTCGATCTCCTGCGGCTTCAGCACATGGCTTGCCAGTACAAATTTCAGGTTGTCCTGAAGGCTGCCAAACCATTTCTGCGTGCGCTGCGGGATGTAGACCAGCTTGGACCTGAGATCATAATCATCAGCAGGCGCTTTGGTAAAAGTATAATTAATATTTCCTCCGTCGTAGTACAGTTCCCGTGCCAGGATGCGCAACAGGGTCGTTTTACCATTACCATTTTCGCCTACCAGTCCATATACCTGGCCTTTCCTGATCTGCAGACTGATGGGACCCAATGAAAAACCACTGTGGCCATAAGTTTTGCGAAGGTTTTCGCCGGCGATAACCGCATCATCCGTATTGCCTGCCCGGAGTGGGATTGCGGCTATTTTATCCAGCAATTCAAGGCAGGAGCCAATCCAACCGGCATCAGTCATTGCTTTAGGTGCCTCTTTTTCGGCAGTAAGCTTTATCGCCGCCCGGTAGACCGTCATATCCTGGGTGTCCATAGCACAATCCAGTAAACGTCTGAAAGCAAGCGCGTAGTCCTGCTGTTTGAAGTATGCCCTTACTTCCTCTATTCTTGATTGAAATAAGCTCATTTACGTATTTTATTTTGAGGCTATAAGTCGGTTTTGTACTACAAATATAGTTGCTTTAGTGGCGCGAAGCCGCCGTTATATTCCTTTTTTTGTTAAACATTTTTAGATAAACCGGCTTGTGAAAATGTTTTCTTTTTTCGCGAAAAAAAATCAGCTTAAATTTGTAGTATGAGTATACACATGCCTACTCTTTTTGACGATGAAGAGTATTTTGTACCTCCGCCAAAAAAGGAAAGCCGCAAGAAAAAAGAGGAAGCCGAATCAAACGATGAAGCGTCGGAAGACGCTGAGCCGGATGTGAAGGCAGATCTTCTTGTGCCCGGGCAAGCGTTAACACAGCAGGGCACTCAAGCTGTTGAACCGGTAGCGGCAGGTGAAACAGCCGCTCAAACGAGTGATTCGGAACAGCATATTGAAAACGAGAAGTCCGTTAATCCAAGCCCTGAAAAGGAGATCGGGCCGATTGGAGCAGTAGCGGAAGTTGCCGATGAGGAAGCAGCGTTAACTGCCGGAGCGGTACGGGAAGTGGAAGCAAATCAGGGAACTGAGGGGGCTATACCTGCACCTGTCGTACCTGCAGGGGAATCTTTAATGCCAGCCCTGGCGGAACCGGGAAAAGCAGCAGCGCCGGAACCGGCAGATGCACCAATAGTAGTTATTGAAGAAAAAGAACAAATAACCGAACCGGTTGTCACGGCTGCCGCATACCCGGTCAGGGAAGAACAGCTATCAGATGAAGCGACCCAGAAAGCCCTTGAAATCGCTGCAGAAAACGCTATTGAACTCGAAGATAATGACCAGGAACCGGCAATTGCAGCGGACTTGCAGCCGGAAATCGTTGAAGTATCTGCTGTGGACGAATTAACCATAGAATTACCCAAGGCGGCCCCGGGCATTACTTTCGAAATTCCGGAAGAGGACGAAACACCGGCTATCGAACTGGAAATGACCGCAAGGCCTATCCCCACCGTAAAGGAAGATAAAGTAGACGACCTGGATCAACTGATGCGTACAGAGCTTATCAACCAGGACTACACTGCCTTTTCGGGATTTACCTTTGAGCCCCAGCCCGAAAAAAAAAAGATAATACCGGAACCTGAAACAACAATCAATTCCGGGGGACCTGAAATAATTCCCGAAAAAGAAGATATGGACCAGGCGGTCCGGGAGATAGATGCCGCGGGACTCGATTTTGAATTTGAATCAGCTGCCCTGGCATCTTCTTTGCCGGAGTTTGACCTGGAAAATAAATATTATACCATCGGCGAAGTTGCCGGCCTGTTCGGCGTAAACGTATCCCATATCAGGTTTTGGACCACGGAGTTCAACCTGAAAGTGCGTACTACCCGTAAAGGTGACCGTTTGTACAACCCGGAAAATATCGCGCGCCTGCGCCTCATCCACCACCTGGTAAAAGAAAACGGGTTTACCATAAAAGGGGCGAAGGACAAGCTGAAGCACCAGAAGCAAAACGTGAGCAGCCAGGTAGATTTGAAGAATAAATTGAGTGGTTTGAAGGAGAAGCTTGAGCGGATCAAAAAGAATTTATAGTATGCGATATTTTACGGCGCCCAGGATACATGATGGTTTTCGGTTTATAAGCAAAAAAAAGATACTAAGCTTTGACGAAGAAGGAGTTTTCCGTGGTTTTGCAGCGAGTGATGAGGTCGCTGCTGCGCAAATAGAAAATTTTGAGGGTTTGCTGATGCCCGGCATGGTTAATGCACACTGCCATACGGAGCTTTCCCACACCCGGAATACGATCCCGGAGCATACCGGGTTGGTCTCTTTTCTCGGCCTGGTAGTAGCAAACCGTGCGACCGATGAAGCGCAAAAAAAAGCGGCAATCCGGGAGGCCATGAGTTCCCTGGCGCAAAGTGGCTGCATTGCCCTCGGCGATATTGCCAACAGTACAGACAGCCTGTTCATACGCCCCGATGCGAATATGCATATCCACACCTTCGTGGAAACCATGGGCTTCATTCCGGAATTTGCAGCCCAGCGCTTTGATTACTCTTTAAAGGTGTACCACTCCTTTGAAGCCCAGTTACAACCGGGGAATGGCTACCAGCTCAGCCAATCAGTGGTACCCCATGCGCCCTATTCCGTTTCCGGCCAACTTTTTGAATTGATCAATTCCCTCGGGGAGCATAGCCTCATTTCGATACATAATGAAGAGAGCGCTGCAGAAAATGAATATTTTGCCAGTAAAACGGGCCCGATGCGGGACCTTTATCAAAGCCTGAACATTGATGATGCGTGGTTTCGGCCTACCGGAAAACATTCGCTTCCGGGCTATTTACCTTACTTGTCGGTTACACACCCGCTTTTATTGGTGCACAATACTTTTATGGACCAGGGGGATATTGATGTGCTGAAGGCCTCGGGCCATGAGGTATCTCTATGTCTTTGTCCCAATGCTAACTGGTATATTGAGCGGCGTTACCCGGACGTGGATTTACTGGCCGGCTCTGGGCTCAACCTCTGCCTCGGTACAGACAGCCTGGCCTCTAATCACCAGCTGAATGTATATGAAGAGGTGCTCACCTTGAAAAGAAATTTCCCATCGATACCTGAAGAACGCTTACTTGCCTGGGCCAGCTCCGGGGGCGCTAAGGCGCTTCAGCTGGACCATATCGTGGGAAGCTTTAAACCAGGTTTAAAGCCTGGCGTGGTACATATCCGGGAGGACCAATCGGTGAGAATCCTGTAATGACTACTGTAAAATATCTACCGGCAGGCGTTTGGCAATAGCTTTGCCCAGGGTGATCTCATCCGTATACTCCAGTTCGCCGCCAAAAGCCACGCCACGTGCGATACCGGAGATAAGGATCGCGGGATTATTGACCAGCTTGTTGATATAGTAAACGGTAGTATCTCCCTCAATAGTAGGGCTAAGGGCCATGATCAGCTCGCGGGGTTGCTGCTGACGGATGCGTTCGATGAGTTGGTTGATGTATAACTGGTCCGGGCCGATACCCTCAAGCGGTGATAACAGGCCGCCCAGGATATGGTACACCCCGCTGAATTGCCCCGTATTCTCTATGGTAATCAGGTCCCGGAAATTCTCTACCACGCAGATAAGTTCTTTTTTTCGGGAGGGGTTGGCACAAATACTGCAGATCTCACCATCTGCTATGTTGTTGCAAGTCTGGCAAAATTTTATTTCCGTGCGCATCCTGGCGATACTTTCCGTAAAAACTCTGGTTGTGTCTTCAGGTTCCTTAAGCAGGTGTAAGACCATCCTTAAGGCAGTTTTTTTTCCTATTCCGGGCAGCTTACAAAAAGCATTCACCGCATCTTCTATCAACTTCGAGGTATAAATCATTCTGCAAAAGACTAATCTGGTGCAAAATTAAAGCATTAACGATATCTAAATCCAATAATTATTCCGTTAAATAATTATATAGTAATTTGCAATCCTTTTTAATAAAACTATCTCGGGTGAAGCGTTTGAATTTGTTGTTTGCTAAAGTGATGCTGTGTGGTAGTATTGCCCTGGGGCTTGGTATACATAATGCCCGGGCCCAGGAGGCGAAACCTGTTAAAATATTATTCCTGCTTGATGGGTCTAGTTCCATGCTGGACGACTGGCAACCGGGAAAACAACGTTTTGAAGTAGCCGGCGAGTTGATTACCGCTATTGTAGACAGCATACAGCGGGTAAATCCCGAGGTGCAATTTGCCCTGCGCGTATTCGGACACCAGTATACGGTGCAGCAGAATAACTGCTTTGATACTAAGCTCGAAGTACCATATAACCGCGGCAACCTGAACCAGATCCGCGCGCGGCTTAAGTATATCAGCCCGAGAGGTGTCTCTCCCATCGCTTATGCATTAAGACTTACAGCAGAAGAAAACTTTGTACAAAGTGACCGTAATGCTTATAGTATTATCCTGGTAACGGATGGCGGCGAGAGCTGCGGCGGTAACATGTGTGATGTGATCACTAAGCTCCTGGGCAACAAAATTGCCTTTAAACCCTACATTTTAAGCCTGATCGACAATGCTGAGCTGCGTAAGGAGTATGATTGTTTCGGGAAATTTCTTGCGGTGCCAAAGCCCGGAGATATGTCCCCGGCGATTAAGACCATCATTGATGACAACCGTTTGATGTTTGAAAGAAATGACGGGACATTTGCCGTTACAAAAAATGAACCGAAACAAGTCCCTGTAGCCGATACGCCGGTGAGCAATGAAACACCGCCGGAACCTCCTGTGGTTGCCTCAAAAGAAGTAGTGCGTCTTATAGGCTATGATTTCAGGCGCCCGCTAAGGAAAATAGCCGTCAGGAAAGTTAATACTCCCGGCCGCATCACCACACCCCGTATGCCGGTTAAACTGGTGTTTACCGAAGAGGAGCCACAAGTAATTGTGCCGCAAAGGGAAAAGATACCTTCCGTAAGTACGGTAAAATATACAAAAATAAAATTTACCAAGATTTTCGTTTACCCGGAGATCGTGCCCATAAAAAAAGTGGCTAAAGTGGTTAAGGTGAAATTTATGGAGGACGAGCCGGTAGCGGTAGTCGTTGTGCCTAAGCAGGAACCGAAGCAGACCCCGCCCAAAGAAACTCCATCCAAGGAAACACCTCCCAAAAAGCAACCCGTGATGCCGACCGGTACGGTGAAGCAGGAAGATGCCCCGGTAAAGCAGGCTGAGACGGTTAAGTCTGAGGATACCAAAGTCCTGGTTTATTTTACGGACGGGAAGGGTAAATATTATAAAGCAGAGCCAAAGATCGACTTTGTAAATGTGGCCACTGGCAAAGTAAGCCAGTCCAACTACCGGTTTATTGATAAAAGAACCGGTACCCCAGACCCGATCAAAATAGCACCGGGCACTTATCGGATCACAAGAGCGGGCAGCAGTTTCCGATCGGCGGTGATCACTGTCGAACCTAACACAACCAGCAGGATAGACATACTGGTTAGTAAAGGTTCCATCCGCTTCCAGTATCAAAACAATCCTAACCGCCCTGTAACCGAATATACCGCACGTATCAATCAATCGGTCGCGGGCGGGCCGTTGTTCACACAACGATGTGATGAAATTCTTGAATACGACCCGGGGCAATACAATATCGTGATCAATACCCTGCCGCCCACCACCGCTTCGCTACCGGAACTTAAATTCGGGGAAACAACGGTAATTGATATTAAAGAAAACGGGACATTAGTCATCGGGAACAGTTTTAAAGGTATTGTTCAGCTATGGTCATTGGTCGGGGCCAACTATGAGCCTTTTTACGATTTCAGACTGAATGGCAACCCGGCAGACCAGAAACTGGGATTGTTGCCGGGATCTTATAAAGTATTTTTCTTTAAGGATGGTAAAGAGCAGGAAATGAAGTTCAAGATAAATAGTAACGAAGAAACATCGCTAACTTTGTAGTCATTTATAGACCCTATGCGCTTTGTAACATTCATATATATATTTATTTTTCTATACATTATCGCTGCGCTCCTTTTTTGGGGACATAGTTTAAGTGAGCAAAGCAAAGTGATTTATGAACATGAACAGGTAGAACTGAGCCTGAGGATTGATAGCCTGAAACAGCCGGTGGAATATAAAATAGCACAAGCCGGCATGCTGGACCGCTTACACAGCCGCAGCCGGCAATATACGGGAGAGGGCGTTACCTTTCTATGTATCATCCTTATAGGCGCCGGGGTGGTCTACACGGCTTTAAGAAGGACCCAGTTATTGTCCCGGCAACAGCATAACTTTATGCTCTCCATTACCCACGAGCTGAAATCGCCCATTGCCGCCATCAAGCTCAACCTGGAGACGTTGAAAAAGCGCAAACTTTCCGAGGAACAGCAATCAATGCTATTGGCCCGGAGTGTAAAAGAAACCAACCGCCTGAATGACCTCTGCAATAACCTGCTGCTGGCATCCCAACTGGAAAGCATGAACTTCAAACCGGCTCATGAAAGGATCAGCCTCACTGCGATCGTGAAAGAGGTGGCAGAACAATATATCGAACGCAATAGCCATGCTTTCCTGTTGAATATAGAACAGGATGGCTTTGTTTACGGGGATAAGGTGTTGTGGAAGCTTGTCATCAGCAACCTGATCGAAAATGCCTGTAAATATAGCCCCCAGGACTCGCTGATCACGGTGAAGCTCAATAAAATTGAAGAGGAACTGGTGTTCCGGGTGGCAGATAGTGGCCCGGGAATTATTGAGGAGGAGAAGCAGAAAATATTTAAGAAATTTTACCGGGTAGGTAATGAAGAGTCTAGAAATACGAAAGGAACCGGCCTCGGCTTATATATCGTAGCCCAGATCGTGGACCGGCATAAAGGGGCAATCGTAGTGCAGGACAACGAACCCAAAGGAAGTGTTTTTGAAATTACAGTAGCAGCAGCATAATTTTTTATAGTGAAAAAAGGACTTTTACAAATGCACCTGGCGGTACTACTTTGGGGATTTACCGGGGTTTTAGGAAAGCTGATCAGTCTTTCGGCGCCAGTACTGGTTTGGTACCGGATGGGTTTGACTGCCTTATTCCTGGCCATTATTATCCAATATCGGCACTTGTGGCAGACCGTTAGCCGGAAGGATATGTGGCGCATACTGGGTATAGGCCTTTTATTTGCCATCCACTGGGTCATGTTTTATGCGTCTATCAAGCTGGCCAATGCCTCTATTGCATTGGTTTGCCTGTCTACGGCAAGTGTATTCACCGCAGTCATTGACCCTTTGCTTAACCGGAAGCGCATTAACCCCGTAGAGATCGGCTTAAGCGTTATTGCCATTATCGGTGTTTACCTGATTTATGCCCTGCAGGCTGAATCGGCACAGCACAGTATGATCAATTTTTCCCTGGGCCTGGCTTTAGGGATCGGGGCCTCTGTCATCAGCGCTGTATTTACCGTTTTTAACAAGCCACTGACCAGTAAATATGAACCCCGCATACTTGTTTTTTATGAAATGCTGACCGGCTTTATATTCTTGAGTCTTCTAGGCCCGCTTTATATTTTTAAAAACCCGGAAGCGCCTTTACTGCTGCAGAACATGGACATTGTATGGGTGCTCTGCCTGGTCTATTTCTGTACCGTATTAGGGCAGTCCCTGGCCATGTCGGCTTTGCGGCAGCTGAGTTCCTTTACCGTCAGTTTTACGGTAAACCTGGAACCTCTCTATGGGATTATTTTTGCATTTGTGTTCCTGGGCGAGCATAAAGAGGTGAACTGGGGCTTTTATGCCGGTGTAGGTGTGATTACGCTTTCTGTCTTATTGCAGACCTTCCTGATGATCCGGAATGGTCGAAAGCTGAAGAAAGCAGCGATGTTGTCCCAATAAATTGGCCGAATAGCCTGGTTTTGTTTGAAAAAATAGTGCTTACTTTGCTTGTAGCATAATTATTATAGTACATTAATCCATATGAAAAAGAAACTGATTAGACTGGTCTGGTTTTTGTTTATCGCGGGAATCATTTTGATAGCAGGCGTAGTGGTATTGATCGAGAAGGGCGGAATGGGAGAAATGCCCTCTATGGAGGAGCTGGAAAATCCTTCAGCAGCTACGGCATCAGAAGTATATGATGTGAACGGAAACCTGATGGGGAAATATTTTATCCTGAACCGTTCCAATTCAAAATATAAAGAGATCTCAGAGAATGTGACCAATGCATTGATCGCTACGGAGGATTTCCGTTTTAAAGAGCATAGCGGTATCGATGGTATCGCGGTTTTAAGAGCGGTAGTACTATTGGGTAAAAAAGGTGGGGGTAGTACCATTACCCAACAATTAGCCAAAAACCTGTTCCCGAGGGAAAAAACCGGCATTTTCCAATTGCCTTTTGTGAAACTGAGAGAGTGGATCATGGCAGTGAAGCTGGAGCGCAACCTGACCAAAGAAGAGATCATCACGCTATACCTGAATACAGTTCCTTTCGGAGACAATACTTACGGGATTAAAAATGCTTCATTAACCTTTTTTAGTAAAGAACCTTCCGAACTTACGGTCGAAGAGGCGGCAGTATTGGTGGGGATGCTCAAAGGTAACACCCTGTACAACCCCAGGAGAAATCCTGAACTGGCGCAGGAACGCAGAAACGTGGTGCTGGACCAGATGGCAAAATATGATTACCTTACTGCCGCAGAAGCTGCCGCCGCTAAAGCAAGGCCGCTTACTTTAAAATACGACAAGCAAATTCATATAGATGGTGTTGCCCCTTACTTCAGGCAAGTGGTAGAGCAGGAAGTGAAGAAATGGTGTAAAACACACCTGAACGAAGAGGGCGAGCCTTACAATATTTACAAAGACGGCCTGAAGATTTACACCACCCTCGATCCGCGTATGCAGCAATACGCTGAAGAGGCGGTAGAGGAACAGATGACGCAGTTACAAAAACTCTTTGCTTCGCAGCCCCAGATCCGTTCCGGCTCTATCTGGAAACATGAGCAACCGGCAAGGGTATTAAAAAGAATAATGGAGGCTTCTGAAAGATACAAGGGCATGAAAGATGCCGGTATGTCTAAGACCGAAATTGACAAAGCATTTTCGACGCCTACAAAAATGTCTGTATTCACCTGGTCGAATAAGGACCGGGAAAAAGATACTACCATGACGCCGATGGACTCCATAAAATATATGCGTTCCTTTATGCAGGCCGGGTTTATGGTAATGGACCCCTTAAGCGGGGAAGTTAAAGCCTGGGTAGGAGGTATCGATCACGGCTTCTTTAAATTTGATCACGTAAATATCGGCACAAAACGCCAGGTAGGTTCTACTATTAAACCCTTGCTTTATTGCCTGGCTGTTGACAATGGCTATTCTCCCTGTGATAATGTAAGCACCGCGCCGCAGAAATTTGCCGGCCAGGCTAAATTATATAATGCAGGAGGTAGCAAATATGGCAGTATGTCGATGCAGTCGGCATTGGCAGCTTCTATTAATAATGCCTCGCTTTATCTATTAAATCAAACCGGTATAAGGAGTTTCATCGAGTTTGCACACCGTTGTGGGATCAGCAGTGATATTCCGGAAGTGCCGTCCATAGCTTTGGGTGCCCCGGATATCTCCTTATTTGAAATGCTCTGGTCGTATACGATGTTCCCCACTGGCGGGATCAACACACAGCCCCGTTTCCTGGTAAAAATCGAAGATAAGAACGGCAATGTACTGGAAAACTTTGCCCCGGTTCAAAAAGAAGTTATCAACTCCAACACTGCTTTCAAAATGGTGACTATGATGATGGGTGTTGTAGACAGGGGTACGGCAAAAAGAATTAAAGGACGTTTTGGACTGAGTGGTGATATAGCGGGTAAAACAGGTACTACCAACGGGCAGGCAGATGCATGGTTTATCGGCTATACACCGGAACTGCTCGCAGGCGCCTGGGTGGGTAATGATGACCGTTTCCTGAGGTTCAACAGTACGGCTTTAGGACAGGGTGCGGCAGCGGCGGCGCCTATATTCGGTTATTTCTTTAAGAAACTGTATGCAGATCCCAATTCAGGTTATAAAAACGGGGGTAAGTTTACCGCTCCGGAAGGCTTCAGCCTTTGCGGCGGCCATAAAGACTTCTACAATAGTGCCGGTGGTGGAACCAGCTATTACGAGGAGGAGTATGAAGTCATCAAGCGACCCACCACCTCGGAGGGAAAGAGTGGCAACCAGAATGATAGCGATATTATAGAAGAAATCCCGACACTGGACGAAATAAGATAGGAACATTAAAAAAGCCTTTTGAAATCTATTCAAAAGGCTTTTTTATGTGGTTAACTTTAAAATTATTTAGCTTTATTGACTGCTTCGGTTAACTTAGGCAATATTTCAAATGCATCTCCTACAATGCCGTAATCAGCAGCCTTGAAGAAAGGAGCATCGGCATCTTTGTTGATCACAACGATCGTCTTAGAACTGTTCACCCCTGCTAAGTGCTGGATCGCACCGGAAATTCCTACGGCTACATATAAGTTCGGACGTATAGTACCACCAGTCTGTCCTACGTGCTCGTGGTGCGGGCGCCAGTGCGCATCAGCTACAGGACGGCTGCAAGCTAAAGTTGCGTCCATAGCCTTGGCCAGGTCTTCCAGGATACCCCAGTTTTCAGGGCCTTTCAATCCGCGGCCACCGGATACTACTCTTTCGGCTTCGCTCAAAGGTACTTCACCTTTAACTACATCTTCGCTGATAAATTTCGCAGTAAAATCAGCATCAGTGAAGTCTACAGCTAGTGCCGTAACCGTTGCCGGGCTTCCGCCTTCAGTCACCGCAAAAGTATTCGGGGTTAAGCTGATCACTTTCTTATCGGAAGTAATGCTTACCTGTGCAAAAGCTTTACCGGAGAATACTGATTTTTTTACCTTAAAACCGCCATTGGTGTCCGGGTAAGCTACCGCACCGGTTACCAGGCCGGCTTTAAGCTTTGCGGCTACCATAGGAGCCAGTGATTTGCCGTTATTATTGGCAGAGAACACGACAACTTGCGCGCCGGTTTGGTTAACTGCTGCAATAATAGCTTTAGTATATGCTTTGGTGTTAAAGTGGTTTAAGCGTTCATCGCTTACCTGCAGTACTTGCTTAGCGCCATAAGTACCTAAGGCGGCCAGTTCACTTTCGTTTACTGTGCCCATTACGACCGCGATCGCATCGCCGCCGATTTGTTCTGCTGTTTTAACAGCGTAATTAATTGCTTCAAAGGCATTCTTCTTGAATGAACCCTGGGTATGATCTACAAAAACTAATACGGACATATTGTTTTTACTATTTTAAATTTTTAAAATGGAATAAAACCGGATAGAGATTAAAGTACTTTAGCATCATTGCGTAAAGCCGCTACTAATTCATCTACCTGGTCGATCGTAAATAATTTAACCCCTTGCTTAGCCGGAGGTAATTCATAGCTGGCAATCGCCGTCAGGCTTTCTGCAGCTGTAGCAGGCACCACAGTCAAAGGCTTGGTGCGGGCCGCCATGATGCCGCGCATGTTAGGAATACGTGGCTCAGCCATACCTTTCTGACAAGCTACTACCAAAGGAAAATCGCAGGAAACTGTTTCTTCACCACCTTCGATCTCGCGGGAAACAGTAGCCGTGCTGCCGCTTACTTCCAGTTTGGTTGCATTCCCGATATAGTTGGCGTCTAAGATACCTGCTATTGTAGCGCCTACGGCACCATTGTTATAATCGATAGATTCTTTACCTGTCAAAATCAAATCATAGCCGTTCTTTTGGGCCAATTCAGCGATCTGAGCACCGATGGTGTAAGGATCACTGCTTTCCGCGTCAATACGGAACGCATTATCACCTCCTAAAGCCAATGCTTTACGGATGATGGCATCCGTATCTGCTCCGCCTACACTCACCAGGTGTATCTCAGACGCAGCACCACTTTCTTTTAACTCGATCGCACGTACTAAAGCATACATTTCATCGTACGGGTTGATAATAAAAGTAACACCCGCTTCATTGAACTTCGTGTTATTATCAGTGAAAGAAATCTTTGCTGTCGTATCCGGAGCTTTTGCAATACAAACTAATATTTTCATATTGTTATTTGATTAGATTTGAATTTCGAAATTTTTGTGCAAATATACTATATAGGGCGCTAAAAAAGATGTTTGGTAATGTAATATTGGGGAGACAATTGCAAATGTTAAAATTTTTAAGAAATATTGTCTGTTTGGGTGAATACTGTTATTTTCGCTTTCGTTGAATCAAAAGTTAAAAAATGCAAAAAATCATTATAATGTTGTCTGCTGCTCTTTTGGGTACGGCTACATTATCATTTGCCCAGGATGCCCCACGGAACTCAAGAATAGCCAGTGCAGAAATTTCTGCTGAAGCTTCAGAAAGCCGGTTTATCGAGGGGATCTCTTTCGAAGCTCCGTTAAAGCGCAGCAATACTACAACCACGGCTGCCGCGAACAATACGCGTACTACCGTTAAAAAATCAAGAAACAACAATATACGCCCCGAGTTTGTTGAAGATGAACCGGCACCGTCTTTCAAAGATAAAAATACTGCTAAAACCAATTTGTCAGAAGGGATTAAAAGAAGCCCTGTTTTGTATGGTTTTATCCAGGACTGGTATGGCACACCTTACCGTATGGGGGGGACCACGAGGAGTTCCATAGACTGTTCGGCATTTACCCGCCAACTGTTTTCCGATGTTTATGGTAAAAGCCTGGACCGCACTGCCGCTATGCAATTCATGATGACCAGGCGTATTTTTGACAAGGAAGACCTGAAAGAAGGTGATCTTGTATTTTTTAGTATTAAAACCAAGCGTATTTCACACGTAGGGGTGTACTTAGGCGGGGGAAAATTTGTGCATGCCTCTTCCAGTCGCGGAGTTGTCATCAGTGAATTAGATCAGGCCTACTGGTCCCGTTACTATTCCGGCGGCGGAAGGTTATAAATAAATTGGCGATAAAGATATCCATCAAAAAAAGCAGGCTTTCATTAATGAAAGCCTGCTTTTTTTGATAATGATATTATTGCGGACCGGAATTTTTTATTAGTGCACACCGTCCATAGGTTCTATAGGCTTCTGCGGGGGTGGCGCAGGGATAACCTCTTCAATATTGGGGTTATCCGTATCCGTTATCTTGGCATTTCTTTTTTGCAGGAAATTGCCATAGCTGCCATACCGGTTCATGAGCTGGTAGCCTTCCTGCGTGAGCGTCAGCCTGCCGTGTTTTCCAAAGCCGATAACGGCCTGCATAAGACCTGTATTGGTGATAATGTCCCAAAAGGATTCCAGGGCCTGGCCTTCCGGAATCATGATCTTATTGGGTTCCAGGATATCGTGGACAAAGTCAAGGTCCCGTTTATCCCCATTGTTATACAATTCTCTTAAACTTACATCAATTAATATGGCTTCCGCTTCTTTTACCGATAAAGGATGCTCTTTCTGATGAGGACCAGCTGATGGGTGTTGTGCCACAAGGCTGGTATTCCTGGTTCCTCTCGATTTTAATCTTTTTATAGCATGTCTTGACTTCATCTATGATTCGATTTGTGGTTGTAGGTCCGAAAGCTACGGCCTTCTTAAAGAAAAACGCAAAAAAGGAAATTAAATCTTTGCCAAAATCGTTTGGCCGCCTTTTACATGTTGCCCGATCGCTACATCGATTTTAGTACCTACCGGGAAGTAAATATCTACTCGGGAACCAAAACGGATAAAACCAAATTCTGCATTCTGTCCAATCGTTTGGCCTTCTTTTACATAATAGCAGATACGACGGGCTAGTGCACCGGCGATCTGGCGCATCAATAGCGTAACCTGGCTATTGCCCACCACGACGGTAGTTCTTTCATTTTCAGTAGAAGATTTGGGATGCCAGGCTACCAGGTATTTACCAGGGTGGTATTTGACATATTTGATCAGGCCTTTGATCGGGCTGCGGTTGACGTGTACATTCAAAGGAGACATGAAGATGGAAACCTGTAAACGTTTGTCTTTAAAGTATTCCGGCTCTTCGGTTTCTTCGATTACCACTACTTTCCCGTCTGCAGGAGCCACGACAAGGCCCTCTCCTACAGTATAGGCACGGTTGGGGATCCTGAAAAACCAAAGCACCCAGAACCAAAGCAGGAAAAAAGCAGTTTGTAATACCCAGTATATCACCTGGGACAGCATACTGTCGCCATAGATAAATTTAAAGTTTAAGAAGGCCAGTACGGCAAATAAAATAGTTGCTATGGTAATATATTTATACCCTTCGCGATGAATAGTCATATTAAAAATGGCTTTTGAAATAAGGTGTCAAAATTAGTGCAAAATAATTTAAGCGGCTACAGCACCGTCAGAAGAAATAAGATGCCGGTAACTTTAAATACCGTTTTACGGCATTATCGCTATTAGTCATTTTAAATGCCCGATACGCAAGACATAGAAAATCCAGGTAAAGCACAACTACACGGGTAACTGCTAATCACGAAGTAAACAGATCCGGGTCATTGTTAGTTTATTCTTTTTAGCTTACCATTAAAGAAGTATAAGAAACCTTATCTTTACGTGAATTTTTTCTAAAAAAATCCATATTCAATAATGATGTATCAATTCAAACTAGGAATGATTATGCTTTCAAGCGCATTAACATTTGCTGCTTGTAATGGTGGTAGTAGCGAAAAGACAACTACCGGAACCCAGAAAGAGGCGGGCAAAGAAGGGGAATTTCAATACAATGCGGAAGCCTTCGCCGATGTACAGGTATTGCGGTACCAGGTACCCGGTTGGGATAAGCTGACCGCACAGCAGAAGGAGTTCATTTATTATTTATCGGAAGCCTCTCTTGCCGGAAGAGATATCATCTGGGACCAGAGAGGGAAATACAACCTTACTGTGCGTAAAGTATTGGAAGCCGTTTATGGTACGTATAATGGTAAGAAAGAAGGTGCGGACTGGGACAATTTCAAAACTTATGCGGGCCAGGTATGGTTCAGCAATGGCTTGTACCATCACTACAGCAATGATAAAATTATGCCGGCTTTCAGTGAGGCTTACTTCGCCGAACTGGTAAAAAACAGCGATGCTAAATTATTGCCTTTGGAAGCAGGAGAAAATGTGGAAGGGTTGCTGTCGCGGCTGCAGAAAGTGATGTTTGATAAAAGCTATATGCCTAAAATGGCAGATTTTAAAGCTGGTATTGATCACATCCAGGCTTCTTCCAATAACTTTTATGAAGGGGTAACCCAGGCGGAAGTGGATGCTTTCTATGCAACTTTCCCTAAGAGTGACCATGAACCGGAATGGGGGCTGAACAGCAAAGTCGTAAAAGAAAATGGTAAACTGGTAGAAAAAGTATGGAAGTCGGGAGGCATGTATGGCGCTGCTATAGATAAAATGATCTTCTGGATTGAGAAAGCCATCCCACTCTCAGAAAATGAGCAACAGAAGAAGGCATTACAATTGTTAGTGGAGTATTATAAAACCGGAGATCTGAAAAAATGGGATGAATATGCCATTGCCTGGACCGCGAATACCAGTTCTGTAGTAGATTTTACCAATGGTTTTATTGAAGTATATGCCGATGCGATCGGTAAAAAAGGAAGTTATGAATCCATCGTTTCTATTAAAGATTTCGAGTCTTCCAAACGTATAGAAGCGATTGCTGCGCAAGCACAATGGTTTGAAGATAATTCGCCATTAATTGAATCCCATAAAAAGAAAAATGTAAAAGGGATTAATGCTAAAGTGATCAACGTAGTTATGGAGGCGGGTGATGCTGCGCCAAGCACACCTATAGGGATCAACCTGCCTAACTCTGACTGGTTAAGAAAAGAGCACGGCTCCAAGTCTGTTTCGCTGGGTAATATCGTGAGTGCCTATAACAACAGCGCAGGGTCAGGAATGAGCGATGAGTTCGCAATCAATGACGAAGTAAAAGCCCGTGCTAAAAAATACGGCAGCCTTTCATCAGACCTGCATACCGATATGCATGAATGTATCGGTCATGCTTCCGGCCAGATCAACCCGGGTGTAGGTACCCCGGACCAAACGCTGAAAAACTACGCTTCTACCCTGGAAGAAGCGCGTGCAGACCTTGTAGCACTTTATTATGTACTGGACCAGAAATTAGTCGATATCGGTGTTATGCCTTCCCTGGAAGTCGGCAAAGCCGAATATGACAATTATATGATGAACGGCTTGATGACCCAACTGGTACGTATTAAAGAGGGTGATGAGATCGAGGAAGCGCACATGCGTAACCGCGCACTGGTAGCCTACTGGGCCTTAGAGAAAGGAGCAAAAGACAAGGTTGTCGAGTTCGTTAAAAAAGACGGAAAGACTTATGTACAAGTAAACAATTATGAAAAGCTGAGAACTTTATTCGGTGAATTGCTGAAAGAGATCCAACGCATTAAATCCGAAGGGGATTATAAAGCCGGTAGAGATCTTGTTGAAAATTACGGCGTGAAAGTAAATCCCGGGTTACATAAAGAAGTACTGGCCCGTTATGCTAAGCTGAATGTAAAACCTTATAAAGGCTTCATCCAGCCGAGATTGGTACCGGTAGAGAAAGACGGTAAGATCGTCGATGTGCAACTGGAATACCCGAATTCGTTCTATGAACAAATGATGGAATTCGGGAAGAAATATGCTCTACTCCCGGTGAACAACTAAATTTTTACGCGTTCGTGATATAAAAAGCGGTACCATTTGGTGCCGCTTTTGCTTAGGTCATATTCATTTAACAAATTCTATAAATAAAAGCTAAAGAACTATTTAAGCCCTTTACTTTAAATATCTTTGTCCGTTTACATATCCTTTTTTTGATGAAATCTATATTTGGGGCAGGTATCGCGATTGTGATGACGACGGCTGCAATGGCACAACAGCAGGAACTTAATGTAAAGGGCATCGTTTTGGACAACCAGAACGAAACGGTACCTTATGCAACTATAAATATTTATAATGTAGCCGATTCTTCCCTGGTAACGGGCCTCGCAGGAAATGAAGACGGCAGTTTCGGGTTTTCAGTAGCTGAAGGTAATTATTATATCGAGATCAGCTTTTTCGGGATGAACAACCAGAAAATAAGGCTGGGCCAGGCTTCCGGAACATTAGACCTGGGAAAAATTACGCTGAAGGCAGGTTCCGGCACCGCGCTCGAGGGCGTACAGGTAGTGGCCGACCGTGCGCAGATGGCTTTACAAATTGATAAACGCGTTTTCAACGTCGGCTCCGACCTGAATAACCAGGGAGCTAATGCTTCTGAGGTGTTACAGAATATCCCTTCTGTTACCGTAGATGCCGAAGGTAATGTCAGCCTCAGGGGCAGCCAGGCCGTAAGGGTATTAATTGATGGTAAACTATCCGGCTTTGCTTCTTCCGCTGAAGCATTGCAGCAATTGCAGGCTGATATGATTGACAAGGTAGAAATCATCACCAATGCCTCTGCACGCTACGAGGCACAAGGTGAGGCAGGTATAATCAATATCATCCTGAAAAAAAGTAAAAAGGCGGGCTTTAACGGCTCTGCGAATTTAAGAACCGGGTATTATCCCGATCATGGTGTTGGTTTCAACGCCAATTATCGTAGCAATAAACTGAACTTATATGGTTCGGCAAACTACAACTACCGCGAGATAGTCGGCCGCAGCACGACACATCAGAGAGTGGACAATCCCAACACAGCTTTTATCTACGACCAGGACTATAAGCACAACCGTAAGAAAAACGGCGTGAACGTGAATATCGGGGCAGATTATGACATTAATGCAAAAAATACTTTGACCGCCTCTGTCGGTATGCGCTACGGGAGAGGAAATAACGCTTACGACCGTTCCTATGACAATTATACTATCACGGGTGAGCCGGTGAGGCGGGATGAACGCTTCGAGTTGCAGCAAGAAAGGGAAAATATGATCGAAGCGACCCTGGGCTACAATAAAAAATTCAAAAAGGAAGGTGCGGAATGGAAAACAGAATTGAGGTTTTTTAACGACCTGGATTTTGAAGACTCAGATTACGACGAAACGAATAATGTGAACTCAGATAGGCTGGTAGAGCGGTCTAATGCTTATGTAACGGAAAATATGCTCTTGCTGCAATCAGATTTTAGCCTTCCGGTTTCGAAAAAAGGTAAAATAGAGGCGGGTATTCGCGGACATTCCCGCGATTATGACAATAAGTTTGGCTACAGCAGGCTAGTTGCGGGCGACTGGGTGGGCAACCCTATATTTAATGATCGTTTTAATTACCGGGAGGGTGTATATGCCGCCTACCTGATGGGGTCCAATACATTTGGTAAGCTGGGCGTTCAGGCCGGCTTGAGGGCAGAGTATAGTGAAATCTATACCCGGCAGTATACGAATGCAACAGGACATACAAGAGATTACCTGAATTTTTTCCCGAGTCTTGCCTTGTCCTATAAACAAAGTGATATTCATACTTACCAGCTGAGCTACAGCCGACGCATTAACCGTCCCGGGCAATGGGATTTGATGCCCTTTATGAAATTCGGGGACAACCGGAATATGCGTGTGGGTAACCCCGACCTGGACCCGGAACTGACAGATGCGTTTGATGCAGGTATGCTGAATTCTTGGGAAAAAGGTTCCTTGTTATCCTCCGTTTATTACCGGCACACCAAGAATAAATTTGACCGTTTTACTACGATAGGTTCGGATAGTATAGTGTATAGCCAATCCGTAAATATCGACCGGCGCGATGCAATCGGGCTTGAGTTTAATGCCAACTACAACCCCGCCAAATGGATCCGCTTTACCTCAGGCTTCAATTTCTTCAGGGAATCGATCAGGGGTAAATTTGAAGAGCAGGACTTTAATTATGACAACTTTAGCTGGACCAACAGGACCAGTATAAACGTTACGCTGCCGCAAAGATGGCGCTTCCAGTTGAGCGGCAACTATGAAGCCCCACAGTTGATGGCACAGGGTAAACGATTGAGTATGTACTTCATGGATTTTGCACTGTCAAAAGATCTGCTGAAGAATCGCGCTACGATAGGCTTTAATGTAAGCGATTTATTGAACTCCCGTAAGTGGAGAAGTACGGTAAACACGCCGGAGATCCAGTCGGAGACCATGTTCCAGTGGCGCCAAAGAAGTGCACGGATCACTTTTACCTATCGCTTTAACCAACAGGCAAGAGAAAATGACAACCTGATGGAAAAAGGTGGTGGCGAAGAGGGTTAAGTAAACTACCAGAGATAGCAAGAGGTCGTACTGTCTGATGTACGACCTCTTGTTTATTTTATAACCCATCAACGCCCTGAAAAGAGTACAAAATTTGTCATCCTGAGTTTATCGAAGGATAGACAAATTTGAGACCCAGTTCTTGCAATACCTAACCTGCCTAAATATCGACAAACTAATGCAACAAGAATTTTGGTGTTCCGGGCGGTATTTTTTTGTTTAGAGTACTCCTACTTCCTGCATGCAGGTTTTCATCATCTGGTAAGTACGTTCTATATCATTGTCCAGGCCTATAGAGAAGCGAATCAATCCATTGCTTAAGCCCATTTCAGCCTGTTCTTCAGGAGAAATCTCACTGGAAGTGGAGGTTCCGGGCGCGCTGAACAGGGTTTTATAGAAGCCGAGGCTCACGGCCAGGTAACCGATATTCCTGTTTTGCATCAATTCCATTAACTCATTGGCCTTATCCAGGCTACCCACATCTAAGGTCATCATGCCTCCAAATCCATATTCCTGGTTATACATCTGCCGGTAGAGCTCATGACCACTATGACTCGCCAGGCCAGGATAAACCACTCTTAGCCCGTCCTGCTCGAAACGTTCGGCCAGGTAAAGTGCATTGTGGCTGTGTTGCTGCATACGGATGTGCAAAGTACGCAGGTTTTTGAGGATGCTGGCGCTCCTGTAGCTATCCATGGTAGGCCCTAACAACATTGCTGCGCCATCGTTCACATTCCTTAAAGCATCAATAAATGCTTGCGTGCCACAAACCACACCACCTACAGTATCACTACTGCCGTTAATGAATTTGGTGAGGCTGTGAATGACGACGTCTGCGCCCAGGTCCGTAGGCGCGATAGCCAGGGGCGAAAAAGTGTTGTCAACAACCAGTTTCAGGTTATGTTTCTTTGCCAGTGCTGCCATCGCGCGCAGGTCGGTCACTTCCAATAAAGGGTTGCTCACGGTCTCGCAGTACAGGACTTTAGTATCCGGCGTGATCGCCTGCTCAACCATTTCTGTTTTAGTGCTGTCTACAAAAGAGGTGTGGATCTGTAGTTTAGGCAGGAAGTTTTTCATAAAGGCATAAGTGCCGCCATAAATGGTCCTGCTGGAAACGATATGATCACCGGCACCACAGAGCTGTAGCAATACGGAGGTAATCGCTCCCATACCAGAAGCGGCCACATTGGCGGCTTCCGTGTTTTCCATTGCTGCCAGCGCTTTGCCTAAATAAAGGTTGCTCGGTGAAGAATGCCGGGAGTAAAGGTAGCAGCCTTCTGCATTGCCTTCAAAGGTGTCAAACATCTTTTTCGCCGAAAGAAATGTGTAGGTAGAGGAATCAGAAATAGAGGGATTTACACCTCCGAACTCTCCGAAATACTGGAGGTCCTGGATCTTATCCGCGGGATTGAATCTCATAAGAATAATTTGTCTTGGTTCTGACAAATCTCGCGTTTTTTTATCAATTATCCGCCAGTGCTTATAAAGAACCTTTAACAAATAAGCCGTTATATTTGTACGTAACCTTAACAGATGTGTGATGATAAAGAAAATGTTTTCCATTGCGGGTGCAATGGCTTTGGGTTCTATTGCCTACGCTCAAGAAGATAAATCGGGCGCCTGGTACTGTTATTTCGGCAACCAGTCATTGAAAAAGTCCAACTGGAACTGGCATAATGAAATCCAGTACCGTAACTTCAATAAAGGCGGCGACCTGGAGCAATTATTACTGAGAACAGGTATCGGCTACAATCTAACTCCGGGTAATAACAACCTCCTGCTTGGTTACGGTTTTATTCACGGCAGACCTTATGTGCAGCCCGGAGTGGATGAGAAAATCACCGTGAACGAGCATCGTTTGTTCCAGCAATTTATTACGAAGCAAAGTATTTCAAGGGTAAATGTGCAGCATCGCTATCGTTTTGAGCAGCGTTTCTTACCCGATAATTTTAAATTACGATTCCGGTATTTGCTGGGTGCTACTGTAGCTATAAATAAGAAAAATATGGACGCCGGGGCTTTCTATATGACGGGCTACAACGAGATATTCATTCATACAGATGGTAACCTCTTTGACCGTAACCGCAGCTTTGCCGGAGTGGGTTATGTAATTAAAAAAGATCTAAGATTTGATGTTGGTTTTATGCGCCAGATGTTGGCGCAGCGGTCCAGAAACCAGGTTATGGTTTCGCTCTACAACAATCTTCCGATAAATTTTAATTAATAGAAAGCGGTTGTTACCATTTTTTGAGTTGGTCGAAAGAACTTAACAGGAATGGCACTGAAATTTAAAATCCAATTTGTCATCCTGAGCCTGTAGAAGGATAAGACAAATTGGATTTTTATTGAAAGGACTATCGCTATACTATTACCAGCCCAGGAGTTTTTTCATTTTAGCGCCGACTTCAGTAGTCATCAGCCAGTTTTTAATCTGTGCCAGTTGTTCAAAAGCGGGTTTATCTTCAACGAAAGGCGGCGCGATAGCGCTGATCTCATCATAGATCCATCTTGTAGCGGTAGAAAGCCTGTCCTGGAAACCTTTG
>CAXYKQ010000135.1:0-2892 GCA_964277835.1 uncultured Edaphocola sp.
ACCATGAAGGTTGCCTGATTGATGCGATCCAGGAATTGGTAACGGACAATTTCCAGGGATTAGTCATTAATCCGGCGGCTTACACCCATACCAGCATCGCCATCGCGGATGCATTGTCGCTGTTGAACCTGCCAATAGTAGAGGTGCATATTTCTAATATCTATGAACGCGAAGCCTTCCGGCATCATAGCTTCGTGCAACCTATCGCTGCGCTGAGTATTGTCGGAGAAGGACTGGAGGGCTACAAAATGGCGATCGAATTCCTGTTGAACCAATATAAAAATGCTTAAAAAACTAAGCGGTACATCCAGTTTTATATGAAGAAAAAAAAGTCTTTAATCAGGCGTATACTAAAAGGGATATTGGTGTTTCTGCTTTGCTTTACCGGCGGTATACTGCTGTATTTAGCTGTAGAAGCAATTTTGTCCCGCATAACCGTGGAAGCGTTGGCGGAAGAGGACAAGGAATTGTCTATCTATATCATTAACAACGGGGCCCATACTGATATTGTGATGCCGGTGCATACTTCAGTGATCAACTGGCAGGAATGGATTCCTTACGAAAATACCCTCGGCAAAGATAGCACCCTCGAATGGATCGCTATGGGTTGGGGCGACAAGGGCTTTTACCTGGAAACAGAAACCTGGGCAGATCTTAAACCCAGTGTAGCAGTCAATGCGGCTTTTGGTTTAAGCACTACCGCTATCCACGCTACTTATTATAAATAGATGAAAGAAGGGGAGCGCAGCCGTAAAATTGAGCTCAGCCGGGAACAATATAAAAAGCTGGTTGCTTATATTCAGAATTCGTTTCAGACCAATGAGGCCGGTAACTATATATACGTAGTCACCGATAAGCAATACGGGGCGCATGATGCTTTCTACGATGCCAAAGGCAGCTACAGTATGTTGCACACCTGTAACACCTGGGCGAATAATGCTTTAAAAGCTGCGGGGCTCAGGGCTTGTAAATGGACGGCCTTTTATAAGGGCATCTTCCGGCAATATCCGCTTTAATGATTAATCGTTAATTACTAATGCTTAAAGGCAGCTTGTTGTTAATGCATAACAGGAATTTTAACTGTTAATGGTTCGGCATCCCGGATAAAAGAAGCTTCTTTGATAGGCTATTTGTGTTCTCCCGGAGCTTGTCCCTTCGCCATTAAAAATCACTTATCATCTATCGCCTGTCCTGGTAACTGACCATGAGCAGCAAGGATTTTACCATCGGCAATATTCTTCGCCAGAAGCGTATGGAACACCTCTTCGAAGGCGGCGCCGGCTTCAGCTATTGCATTTTCCAGTCTTTTCCTGACCTGGATCTCATTGACCATTGCTTCACGCCAGCTTTTGCCACTGGTATGCGAGTTCAATACAAAAGGCATAAGCCGGTCAACGGCATTAGCAAAAATCGCATCCGGGGTATTCCGCTCTTCAAACTCCAGCCATAATTCCAGGAATAAATTACCGGCTTCGCCCGGTAAACTGCCGAATAGTTGCTCCGCAGCTTGCTTTTCGCGTTCGTATTTCCCCTCCATCCTCTTATCATCAAATATAAAGGTGTCGCCTACCGCTATCTCTACGAGGTCATGGATGGACAGCATACGGATCACTCTGAGGAGATCGATTGCCTGTTTCTGCCGGGCATAAGGATATAAGATCTGTGCAAAAATGATGATCTGCCAGCTGTGTTCCGCTGTATTTTCTCTACGCTGATCGTCTGCATTAAAATTGCGTCTTTCCACATTTTTGAGCGCGTCTATGGCAATGATAAAGTCCAGTTCATTTTGAATTTGCATGATATTCCCTATTTTATAAGCTGCAAAATTAGGATTTATTCATTCCGACCGGTTTTAAATAAATAGGGTCATTGCATTTGGGGAGCTGGTAAAAAAAATGCAATTTTGAAGCTGCAATGGGGTGCTTGCGTTGAGCGACGCAGGCTGAGATGATACCCAGGGACTTTTGTTCGATACCTGATGTGGATAATGCCACCGTAGGAATTGCTGTTGTTCTCTCCTCATCTCCTGATCTATAATGATACTATGATACAGGACTATTTACAACAAATCAGCTGGCAGGAGTGGTTAGGCGTACTCTTCTCCATGTTACAGGTGATACTTGCCAGCAGGAACCATTCACTGAATTATCTCTTCGGCATCCTGGGTGTGTTGCTGACCTTGTATGTAATGGCCCTTTCCGGGCTGTACGCGGAATTTGCTTTGAACCTGTATTACCTGGTGATGAGCATTTATGGCTGGATCTACTGGCTGCGGGGTAAAACTTCTGCGCAAATGCCTATTACTAAAAGTACTTCTAAGGACTGGACGATGTCCATCAGCATTGTACTCAGCAGTTTTGTGCTCTTCCTCTTTGCTTTGACCCAATTTACCAATTCCGATGTACCGGTAGCTGATGCTTTAGTGAGCGCTTTTGCCTGGGCCGGTATGTGGCTGATGGCAAGGCGCAAACTGGAAAACTGGATCCTGTTGAATATATCCAACCTCATCGCAGTTCCTTTAATGATCCATAAAGAACTTTACCTGTATGCAGTTTTAAGCGTGTTTTTATTCGTTGTTGCAGTAATGGGTTACTTCAATTGGCTAAAGCTTATGAAGCTGGAAAAAAATGAGGATTAATTACTTTGCTGCGCTGCAAGAAATTCAAATAATAGTAATATTTTTGCGCTCTAAAACGAAATAACGAATGGCTTCAGGCTTTTTTGCAATATTAGATGATATAGGTGCATTAATGGATGACATAGCAGTAACCAGTAAGGTGGCTACCCAGAAAACAGCAGGTATTTTAGGTGATGACCTGGCGGTGAATGCGGAAAAGGCGACAGGTTTTCTTTCCTCCCGTGAAATTCCGGTGCTGATGAAAATCATGAAAG
>CAXYKQ010000136.1:0-3492 GCA_964277835.1 uncultured Edaphocola sp.
CGGTATGACCACCTGATTCACGCGATATTTCCGTTTAATTTTGTAATAGATTTTTTTAAATAAATGAATAAAGTACACGCTGCAATAACAGCCGTTGGGGGATATGTTCCCGATTATGTGTTAAGCAACCAGGAGCTGGAAACCATTATCGATACCACCGATGAGTGGATCAGGACCCGGACGGGGATTTTGGAAAGACGTATTTTGAAAGGTGTGGACCAGGGTACTTCAGTAATGGGTATCAAAGCCGTACAACAAATTCTGGAAAAGAAAAACCTGGACCCTGCAGAGGTGGATCTGCTGATCTGCGCTACTACTACCCCGGATATGCAATTCCCCGCCACTGCCAACATCATTGCGGCAGATTGTGGCCTCGTCAACTCTTTTAGTTTTGACATTAACGCGGCCTGTAGCGGCTTTTTATACGCCTTAAATACCGGAGCACAATTTATTGAAAACGGTCGTTGCAAAAAAGTGATCGTGGTGGGTGGGGATAAAATGAGCTCTATCATGGATTATGAAGACCGTGCTACCTGTATCATCTTCGGCGATGGCGCCGGGGCGGTATTACTGGAGGCCGACGAATCGGGTCACGGTATTATCGACTCCATTTTAAAAAGCGATGGTAATGGCTGGAAACACCTGCACCAGAAGGCCGGCGGCTCCCGCAGGCCGGCAACTGCAGAAACGGTGGCCAATAAAGAACATTTTGTTTACCAGGAAGGGCAAACGGTGTTTAAGTTTGCCGTGACCAATATGGCAGATGTAGCGGCACAGATTATGGACCGCAACCAGCTGAGTGGCGAAGATGTAGCCTGGCTGGTCCCGCACCAGGCCAATAAGCGCATCATTGACGCTACGGCGCAACGCATGAATGTGCCGGAGGATAGAGTAATGCTCAACATTATGAATTTTGGTAATACCACTAATGGTACTTTGCCCCTGTGTCTCTGGGAATATGAGAAGCAATTGAAAAAAGGAGATAACCTGATCCTGGCTGCTTTTGGTGGCGGATTTACCTGGGGGTCAACTTATATCAAATGGGCTTATTAACCAGCGTTTTACGGAAAGGGGTTGCGATCATTCGCAACCCCTTTTTATTTTCTTTAAGTCATTATTAGAAAACAAATAGTTCAAAGTTCAGGGTGGAGGTAATCATTGCCTGTTTTCCTTTTTCGAAGATGCCGTAAACAGTAGAGCCGGTGCCGCTCATAGCGGCATATAGCGCGCCTTGAGCATAAAGTTGCTGCTTGATCTCACCGAGTTCCGGCTGCGCTGCGAATACGGGCCCTTCAAAGTCATTGAAGATATGTTGCGGCCAGTCTTTTATTTCCAGCTCATTAATTTTGCGCAGGTCAAAAGCCGCGGGTTTAGGCTGTATATCCCGGAAGGCATCGGCCGTGGTAATGTGCACTTTCGGGCAAATAACTTGTAGGGTGTAATGACTTAAGTCTATAGCTATCGGGGTCAACAGCTCTCCCCTTCCCCCGGCATAGCTGGGTTTGTTGTAAATAAAGAAAGGACAGTCGCTGCCGAGTTGTAAAGCATAGGCTGCCAGTTGCGGCTGATCCAGTCCGAGATCAAAGAAACGGTTCAGGAGGTCCAGCATAAAAGCCCCATCGGCTGAGCCGCCGCCCATACCCGCCCCCATGGGGATCTTTTTCAGTAATTGAATATCCAGGTTGCCGACCTTTGCAGGAAAATCTCTTTGTAACAATTCCCAGGCTTTCCATACCAGGTTCTGCCGCGTATCACCTGCCACTTCCAGTCCGTGGATGCTGATACTGCTGCTCGTGGCAGGAATGACTTCCAGCGCGTCGCAGATCGGCACCGGGAAAAAAACGGTTTCCAGGTTATGATAGCCATCGGCCCGCTTTTCAGTGACAAACAAGCCGATATTGATTTTTGCATTAGGAAAGCAGATCATAAAGGGAACAGTTTAATTTTGGCATACGATGCCCGCAAATTTATACTTAAATTTGAATTCTTATCTAATTCAATATATAATAATGGCATTCAGGGTATATACCAAAACAGGGGATAAAGGAACTACGGGTCTCATTGGCGGTACGCGCGTACCGAAAGACAGTTTACGGATTGAAGCTTACGGCACAGTGGATGAATTGAATTCGTTCCTGGGCTTAGGAACCGACCAGCTGGCCGATCCGGCCATCAATGAGTGGATACTGGAAATCCAGGACCGCCTGTTTACATTGGGCGCCAGCCTGGCTACTGACCCAGAAAAAGCGCCGAAGCAAAAGTTGCCCGACCTGCATCCCGAAGATATCGAATGGCTGGAGCAACGTATTGACGAGATGGACGACAAGCTGCCGGTAATGAAATCTTTTATACTGCCGGGCGGGAGTGTCGCTGCGAGTACTTTTCACGTGGCCCGTTGTGTTTGCCGCAGGGCAGAAAGACTTTGCGTGCACCTGGTGAACCAGGAAGAGTTTGTAGCTGAAGTGGTACTGAAATACCTGAACCGTCTTTCCGATTTCCTTTTTGTATTGTCGCGTTATATTGTCCACCAGCAGGGTGCTGCTGAAATCCCTTGGCGTCCAAGGATTTAGAGCGCTAAATTAGGAGCATTTTACGTTAATAGTTCGATAATATTAAGAAATATAACTATTCGTATCTTCCATTTGTTTAATAATTCCTACATTTGCGCCACTCTTAAAAAATGTGTGAATGTATAGAATATTAATCGCAGATGACCTGTATAGTATAAGAGTAGGGGTTACAACTATAATTAAAGAAGTGCTGGGGCCAGAACACAATATTGTGTCGGTTCCTGGTTATGACGCCTTAAAAGAGGCCTTGCAAAGCGAACGGTTTGACCTGATCGTCATTGATTTACAGATGCAGGGCGTTAATGGCATGTCATTGATTAAGATGATGATTGAGCTCCAGGCAGATCCGAACATTATAGTGATGACCAAACTCAATAATGATTGTTTCTTTGAAGCTTGCATGGGATTGGCTGAAGTGAAAGCTTTTATCAGTAAGCATACGAGTGAAACAGAAATCAGAGCGGCCTTGGAAAACGCCGTGCAGGGCAGGCGTTTCGTGCCGGAGCTGCAGCAGCAGCAATTGGAGGAGCTGTACCTCTATAAAAAAGAGCTGTCAAATCCCTTTGATGTACTCTCGGCCAGGGAGCAAAAAGTGACCCAATTACTGCTGAAAGGCCTGGGTATCCTGGAAATCGGCAACGAACTGGCCATCTCTTCTTCTACGGCAAGTACCTATAAAAGCCGGATATTTAAGAAGCTCAATGTTTCTAATGTCATCGAGTTGAATAAGCACGCAGATCAATTTGGCTTTGTTGCCAATGGTTTTGAAGCAGATTAATTCCGGGATCATTCAATGCTTTAATAATACAGTAGTGGATGATCCTTTTTTCACGGTTTAATATTAAGATAATATACCCGTAACGATTCCTTTACATAGCTCTGGTAGTTTTGCGACATAAAAATCAAATCAAACAAAAGTTAT
>CAXYKQ010000137.1:0-4868 GCA_964277835.1 uncultured Edaphocola sp.
CCCAATTGGTCACTGAGGTATAACCAGATAGCCTTTGAAATTTCTTCATAAAAAAAAGTTTTCTGTTGCCGGTCAAGTGCTTCTTTAGCGGCGCTCAGGCGTCTTTCCGCTATTTTATTAGCGGCAGGATGGTATACCTGCTTCGTTCTTCCTTTTCTGCGGTTGAACAGCCAACCAGCAATAGCCGCCAGCAGCGGAAGCGAGAAAGCCAGCCAGTAGTACCATTGTTGCAAGGCGTAATGCCCTGGACCATTAAATCCCGGAGTGCCGGTTTTGAGCGGGTGGATATCGTTCATTGTTGCGGCTTTGTCCGCATTTCCGGGAGTTTTACCGTTACTGCCCTGGCTCACGTTTAAAGTGAATGCCCGGGTCTTTAGCGTCCTGTAGGCTTTCGAACTTACATCAAAATAAGTAAAGGCTATTTCCGGTATCGTATAAGCACCGGCGCTATCGGCAGTAATATTGTATGTAAATTGCCGGCTACCCGAGAGTTTAGGCATGATCTCGGCAATGTTATCCTTTACTTCCGGGTCTATGGCACTCAGGCCCGGCGGTAGCTGGATGCGGGGGGCGGTGATCAACCCGAGGTTGCCGGTACCGTTCACGGTGAATACGAGTTGGACCACATCATCAGTAGATACCTGCGTCTGGGGTACCTGGCTGGAAATCGTGAAGTTGCCTACACCGTTGGAGAAAGTTGCTTCGGGTTCGGGTAGGGGGGCTACAGATAATTGGACTACATCGCTGGCCAGTTCTTTATTGACCCGCTGTTCGTAATAACCGCCATTCCCTCTTTCAAATACGTTGACCCAACCACTTGCCTTGAAGGGGTCTAATCGTAGCGTGCCGGACTGCTGCGGAAATAAAGCTGTTTTACGCAGGGTGAATACATTGTAGACTTTTCCTTTATAATTTTCCTGGTGCGGAGTACCCGGATCTGCGATTTCCTGGTCCTGGGCCCAGAACCCGTTTAATTGCGGCATTGCTACCGGGCGCATATTCATTTGCAGGCGCGTGTAGAGCTTATAGGTGACATTTACCTGCTCGCCTACAACAGGGTTCAGGTTGTCCACCTCGGCCTTCAGGAAAATGTTATTATCAATTTTATCCGCAGTAAACTCTTCATAATTGGTTTGCGGTTGTCTTTGGGGCGCCGCTTCCGGGTCCATGCCACGCATCAAATCCCGCATTTGCCGGGCCATTTGTTGCTGGCGGCGGTCCATCTCTGCCAATTCATCTTCAATCGTTCTCTTGCGGCGTCTACCAGGTTTTACCGTTACCGTAGCTGCGCCGGCATTGATCGTTTGCCCGGATTGCGTACGTATACTCGCTCCCTGGATCCGGAAGGTGCCGGTGCGCCTGGCCCTTAATGCGTAGGTAAAACTGGTAATCGTTTCGCGGCTCATATTGCCATTTTCAATAACCATATTGTAACCGGTGGATTGGCTGGGAGGACCCAGGAGCGTGAAGTTGTCCAGCCTGGGTTGCTGCATTCGTACACCACTGTTACCGGAAATAGAATAGGTCAGGTAAAATACTTCATCCAGGTATACGTCCCGGTCACTGAGCGCTACCTGTATCCGGTTGCTTTGTGCGAAGGACAGAGCCGGAGCGGTCAATAGAAATAGAAAAAAAAGTGAAAGTATTCGGATATAGCGCATGGCCTTTGCTCAAGAGATCTAATTAATTGCTACAGCAAATTTATTTTAAATATGAAAGTTAAGGCTATAAAATTGGGTTAAATTCCAATGTAACCGTTCGCAAATCTAAGTTTTAAAAAGATAATTTCCGGTGCTCAAAAAATTTTTTCAGCAGAAGCGAAGGGGACATTCCTGTAATGATCCTGCCGCAGGTCCTTGCTATGGCAACTAAAGCAGCAAATAAATATTATTTCCCTTTATTTCGAACTATAAAACTAACCATCAATTGCCTGTTGTCATCAATACTTAGCTCCAGGCAAGACCCGGAAACCACCCGGTAAAGAACCTAAGGCATCTCTTGAGCGAATTGCAGCAGGAAAACTGCCCGGACCGTTAGTATAAAGTAATCTTATATCATTGTTTACCGTAAAATTCACCGAAAAAGTGATTGCTCCTGCTTTGCTGATCTGTATTTTTTATTTTTTTGGTTAATAATATTTGAATCGATATGAAACAATTTTGCTTGCAATTGATCGTTTGCTGCTTGCTGGCCTCCTTCTGCCAGGGACAGATATCCGGAACCCTAAAGCCTGGTGGAAAAGAGGATGCATCGGACATTCCCGTTTTATTGATGAAGGGAAAAGATTCGGCATTCGCCGCTAATACCTATACCGATGCGGCGGGACATTTTGAATTTAAGCAGCTTAGTGCGGGAGACTATTACCTCCTCGTCCAATATATCGGTTTTGAAGATTACTACAGTTCCTTGCTCCGGGTAGCCGAAGGGGGTGCACCCCAAGCCGTAGAAATTGTGCTTAAAGCACAAAACGGTCAATTAGAGGGGGTTTCAGTGGTTGGCCAGAAACCACTCATTGAAAAGCTTATGGATAAGACGGTGGTGAATGTGGATGCCTGGATCAGTAATGCGGGTAGCAATGCCCTTGATGTTTTGAAACGATCGCCCGGCGTACAGGTCAATGAAGACGGGACCATTTCTTTACAGGGAAAGTCCGGGGTTACGGTTTTTATCGACGATAAACCCACGTATCTCTCCGGTAAGGACCTGACCGACTACCTGCAATCTTTACCTGCCAGCGCCTTGAATACGGTAGAGTTAATGGGTAATCCGCCGGCGAAATACGATGCTGCCGGTAATTCGGGGGTGATTAATATCCGTATGAAGAGGAGCAAAATGCAGGGTTTCAAAGCGAACCTTAACCTGGCCGGTACCCATGGCGAACGCTTTCGCTCCAATAACAGCCTGAACTTAAGCTGGAATAAAAATAAATTAAGCCTGTATACGATGTTGGTGTTTAATAAAAGAACAGGTTTCCAGGACCTGAATCTCTACCGGAGTTATTTCAACGAGGCAGGAGCCGTTAATACTTCTTTCAGGCAGCACTCCGATATGCTTGATAACTCTTATGGACCGCGTTTTAAAGTTGGTATGGACTATGAGCTCAGCAAGCGATCTGTTATCGGAGCTTCTATTTCGGGCTTTCGACTGCAGGACAAAGACAATACCAGGAACTACTCGCTGCTGAGTAATGGCTATGGCGACTTACAAAATATTGTAGCGGCCTGGGCCAACTCCCGGCGTACTTTTTCTAATATCTGGGCCAACCTCAATTATCAATATAAAATAGACAGCCTGGGAAGTAACCTGAATTTTAATGTTGATTACCTGAATTACAACAGCCAATTAAATAACAGCCTGCTGAATACGATCAAAGACGCTAATGATTCGTTTCTGAATGCCAGCTATTTGTTGGGCTACCTGCCGGCAAAAATGGATATCGTCACGACTAACGGCGATTATGAGCGGCCACTGGGCGACAAGTCGAAGCTAAGCCTGGGTTATAAAATCGGTTTGGTGACCACCGATAATATCGCCGACTTCCGGGATGAGGTTAATGGCATACAGGTTCCCAATGAGGCATTCTCCAATCATTTTAAATACCGCGAAAACATCAACGCAGCTTATGTTAATTACAACACGAGCACAGGCAGGTGGGGTTTTCAGGCGGGTCTGAGGTTTGAGAATACGATCATTAAAGGGCATCAGCTGGGCAATGCTACCCAGCCGGATACCACCTTTAACCGTAACCTCAACAGTTTTTTTCCTACGGTCTACCTGAGTTATAAACTGGATAGCGCAGCCAAACATTTAATGACTTTCAGCTACGGAAGGCGAATCAACCGGCCCAATTACCAGGATATGAATCCCTTTAGTTACCCGCTGGACCGCTTCACGATCTATGGGGGCAATCCTTACCTGCGTCCTACATTTTCCAACAACCTGGAGTTGAGCTATACGTTTAATAACCGGGTGACAGCTACATTGCTGTATAGCCTGGTGAACGATGTGATTTCAGAGACTATAGAGCAGAGTAACGGCATGTTTTTCAGCAGGCCGGGGAATATCGGGCGACAACAGCTCTACGGCCTCAGTATAAATGCAATGTTCCTTCCTTTCAAATTCTGGACCGTTAATGCCTATGGCGAATATATTTATAATGATTTCAGTGCGCAACTATACGGTCAAAAACTGGATAATACCGGTTGGTCGGGGAGTGCCAATCTCAGTAATCAATTTACGTTAGGTAAAAGCTGGAGCGCCGAGGTTTCCGGGGTGTACAGCGGCAAGAACTATTACGCGCAATTTATCATGATACCCACTGGCGCGGTGAGTTTCGGCTTATCTAAAAAGCTGTTTAGTAATGCCCTCAATATCCGTTTAAATCTCAATGATGCTTTCTACACCAATAAATTCGGCGGTGAGATTGTAGGCCTGGAAGCTTCCACTGCGAGCTGGCGTAACCGGGTAGATACCCGTTCGGTGACACTTGCTTTGAGCTATAATTTCCAGAAAGGGGCACAGGTAAGGGAGCAGAAAGCTTCTGGCGCAAACGAGGAGCGGGACAGGGTGCGGTAGTAAGCTATAAATTATATATTTTCCTGATGTAGCCGACGTTCAGGCCAAATGCAACACCCGTATAGTGGAACGATCGGGATAAGGTGCTGAATGCATGTTCGCTCAAATTGAAGCCCATAACCCAGGTATTCGAGGTGAAAGCCCCATTACAGGAAGTTATAGTGGTCACTTTCAGGCCGCAAGTGGTAAAGGTATTTACAGGCAGTATACCTATTTGAGCGTATAAGCTCAGGAAATCCAGGAGGTGTATTGATTACTGCGATTACTTTTACCGGCGAAGGCATTTTGAGTAG
>CAXYKQ010000138.1:0-7653 GCA_964277835.1 uncultured Edaphocola sp.
AAACTTCGTCATAAAACATTTATTCTTCGTTTGTGCTCGAAATGACGACGGAGTGGCCTTTGAAAAAATGGCGTTAACAAAAATGGGGCAGAAAACCGTCCTTCGCTATGCGGAGGGAAAATTCGCCACTGTCTGAGCCTTGCAGAATGCCTGATTAATGACGTGATCATCCGGGCGAGTTTGGCGAATTTCAGGTTAACGGCGCGATTTTTAGCCCATTTTTTTACAGCCTTGATCTTTTGGTGCTGGCTGTATCAAGACAAAAGAATAGATAAAAAGCATTTGGCAACGCAATGATTTTCTAAATAATTGAATGATTTTTTGTTACTTTTCCAAATGCGGTAGCATTCATAAGCACCAATAAAAAAAATAAACAACAATGCGCATAAAAAGTGGAGCAAAAAAGACCCTTCTCAACATCTTGTAGGGACAATCGCCAACACGATTTCCGGTTTTGGTCCGCTATTGAGCAGTGCTGCAAAGCCCATCAGCAGAAGTGGAATACCTGCAATTCACCGCCATTGCTTGTGTTATCATCAGCAAATAAGCCGCTAATGTGAGATTTCTCGACTTCATTTCAGAGCGTTGCTCGCAAACTTCGTCATAAAACATTTATTCTTCGTTTGTGCTCGAAATGACGACGGAGTGGCCTTTGAAAAAATGGCGTTAATAAAAATGGTACATAGAGCCGTCCTGCGCTGCGCGGAGGGAAAATTCGCCACTGTCTGAGCCTTGTGGTCTGGTTGATTATTGACGCAAATTCCAGGCGAGTTTGGCGAATTTTAGGTTCGCTGCACCATTTTTAGCCCATTTTTTTACAGCCTTGATCTTTTGGTGCTGCCTGTATCAAGACAAAAGAATAGATAAAAAGCATTTGACAACGCAATGCTTTTCTAAATAGTTGAATGGTTTTTTGCTACTTGTCCAAATGCGGTAGCATTCATAAGCACCAATACAAATAATAAGCAACAACGCACAGAAAAAGTGAAGCAAAAGGGACCCTTCTCAACATCTTGTCGGGACAATCGCGAGCATGATTTCCGTTTGGGTCCGTTAATCTGCATAACTGCAAGGCCCATCGGCGGAAGTGCAAAAGCCATGCAATTTGCCATTAGATAGGAGTAAATTCTTTGCTACTTTTTGCTTGTCCAAAAAGTAGCGCAAAAACGACCCCGGAAATCAATCGCGAGCATGATTTCCGGTTTTGGTCCGCTACTGAGCAGTGTTGCAAAGCCCATCAGCAGAAGTGCTATGCCCTACAAACAGTATAATATAGTTGCTTTGGGAGTGGCCTTTGAAAAAATGGCGTTAATAAAATGGGGCAGAGGACCGTCCTTCGCTACGCGAAGGGGAAATTCGCCACTGTCTGAGCCTTGCAGAATGCCTGATTAATAACGTGATCATCCAGGTGAGTTTGGCGAATTTCAGGTTCGCTGCACCATTTTTAGCACATTTTTTCAGAGCCTTGATTTTTTTGATGCTGCCTATATTTTTTCGCCCTTGCTAATGTTATCACCAGCAGGTAAGCCACGATTTTGAGATTGCCCGACTTCATTTCATCGCGCTGAGCAAACCCATAGCTTGAAAACGATATTCCGATCTGCATATACACTAATTCCAGCATATAATGTTGTGGATAACCTGTTCATTTTTCCCAAAGGCATTCCGTGCAGATATGCCTATATTTGCCCTCCTAAAAATGGAGAATTAGATTATGGCAAATGTGTTTGCAAGTACGATTGCTCAAAAATTGACTATTGCTGAAAAGAGCATTAACTCAGTTTTAGATTTATTAGCCGAAGGCGCTACCATCCCCTTCATCGCGCGTTACCGTAAAGACGTAACCGGCGCCATGGACGAGGTGCAGATCCAACAAATACAGGAGGAAGCAAAATTCCAGCAGGAATTCTCAGACCGTAAAGCTTTTATTGAAAAGACGATCAGTGAGCAGGGAAAAATGACCGAAACACTCCAGGCCAGCCTGGATAAAGCGGTTAGCCTGAATGAACTGGAAGATATCTACCTTCCTTACAAACCTAAACGTAAAACCAAAGCACAAACTGCCCGCGAAAACGGGCTGGAACCCCTGGCTTTATGGCTATTGGACCAAAAAGACGGCAGCGTAGAGGCGGAAGCCGCTGCATTTATTACCGAAAATGTAGCCGATGCCACTGCAGCCCTGCAAGGTGCAAGGGATATCATCGCCGAAACCATCAATGAAGATGCGGCGGTGAGGGCGCAAATGCGTAAACTATTCGAATCCCAGGCTACAGTACAAAGTAAAGTATTGACCGGGCAGGAAGAAGCCGGTGCAAAATATAAAGACTATTTCGAGTTCTCTGAACCGGTAAGCAAGATCCCTTCCCACCGGATGCTGGCCATCATGCGCGGCTTTATGGAAGGCATTTTAAGAATGACTATTTCCCCTGAAGAAGAAGTAGCCCTGGAAATGGTGGGCGAGAACTTCATCAAAGCCAATAACGAGGCGGGAGAGCAGGTGAAAAAAGCCGTCAGGGATGCTTATCGCCGCTTATTGCAGCCCAGCCTGGAGTCGGAGTTCCGCATGGAGCTGAAAGTAAAATCGGATGAAGAAGCCATTACTGTTTTTGCCGAAAACCTGAGACAACTGCTCTTATCCTCTCCATTAGGGTCTAAAAGGATCCTGGCCATAGACCCGGGCTACCGTACCGGTTGTAAAGTGGTAGTGATCGATGAGAAAGGCGACCTGAAACACAATGACCTGATCTATGTGCACGAAAACAATTTTAAGCTGAATGATGCCGAACATAAAGTACGCTCTTTGGTAAAACAATATGAAGTGCAGGCCTTTGCCATAGGCGATGGCACTGCCGGCCGGGAAACGGAGCAATTTGTCAAAAAGCTCCAGTTAGGACTGCCTATTTTCCTGGTGAACGAAGATGGGGCTTCCGTCTATTCTGCCTCTACCACCGCACGCGAGGAATTCCCGGATTATGATGTTACGGTACGCGGCGCCGTGAGCATTGGTCGTCGCCTGATGGACCCACTCGCGGAACTGGTAAAAATCGACCCGAAAAGTATCGGGGTGGGGCAATACCAGCATGATGTGAACCAGACGCGTTTAAAAGAGAAATTAGACCAGACCGTCGAAAGCTGCGTGAATACGGTGGGCGTCAACCTCAATACTGCCGGTAAACACTTATTGTCCTACGTATCCGGTATCGGCGCCAGTGTAGCCGAAAATATTGTGAAATACCGCTCTGAGAACGGGCAGTTTACCGACCGTAAGCAATTACTTAAAGTGCCGCGTTTAGGCAATAAAGCCTTTGAACAATGTGCCGGCTTCCTGAGAATTAAAGAAGCAACACATCCCCTGGATGCCTCCGGTGTACACCCGGAAGCTTACCCGGTTGTAGAGCAAATGGCAAAGGATGTTAATGTCTCTGTGAAGGAATTGGTAGGCAATGAAGAAGCGATTAAAACGATAAAAATTGCCAATTATGTAAGCGATACCATCGGTAAGCATACCCTGGAAGATATACTGAAAGAATTGAGAAAACCGGGACTGGACCCGCGCAGCGAACTGGAGCAGTTTGAGTATGCCAATATTTATGCCATCGAGGATGTACAGGTGGGCATGGAAGTGCCGGGTATCGTCACCAACCTGACCCGCTTCGGAGCTTTTGTCGATATCGGGGTAAAACAAGATGGCCTGGTGCATGTGTCTGAAATTTCACATACCTATATCAGTGATCCTTCTGAGGCTTTAAAGCTGAATGATAAAGTGAAAGTGGTGGTCACCGAGGTTGACCTGGGCAGGAAACGTATTGCATTATCGATCAAACAGGCATTGCCTAATCCCGGTAACTCCGGCGGGGGCAAACGCCCGGCACAGCAAAAGCGCCAGGCCGCGCCGGAGCACGCCAGTATCAATGACGCCTTAAGCTTCCTGAAAAATAAGTTTAAAAAATAACGGATCAGTTTAATTATTAAAGCCGGTGGTTGATAAAACTACCGGCTTATTATTTGTTTGTCGGTTGCGATTCAATGGGTTCAGCGCTAAAGGCCGGAAGGTAGGGAGAGCAAAACACCCGCTATAATGCAAAAAGCTGCCGGTATAGATCCCGGCAGCTTTTATGGTATTAGTTACTAATATGGATTATCGGAGCAAGGTCACATTTCCTGTTTTCTGGAATGGTTTTCCTTCAACAGTAGTAGCGTTTATCCGGTATACATAAACACCGGTAGGTTGTGGCGTACCTTTGAAAGTACCGTCCCATCCCAGGTCCTGGCTCTTACTTTCAAACAGCAATTGTCCCCACCTGTTATATATCGCAAACGATTCAATGGATGCAAGGCCCCTGATGCTTACTTTAAAGCTTCCGTAATTAGGGTTAAATGCATTAGGCATGTCCAGCACGGTTTCTTTTACATAAACATCTACAGAATCGGTAACCGCACAGCCATATTCTGTTTTAGCCGTAACAAAATAACGGGTATTTACGGTAGGGTTCATGATAGGGTTGGCTATCGTATGGCTGTTGAGCCCCGCAACCGGGAACCATTCAAAATAAACGGCATTCGTACCAGGCTGCATGTAGTAAGTCTCGCCAGGATATAGATTTACAGAATCCGGCAGTACCAAAACCGCACTTGGGTGAACGGTAACGTTTACATATTGGGTATCGGTACAACCTTTGTCACTGGTACCTATCAACCGGTAGCGTGTAGATGTTTCCACCTGTCCTACAGGATTAGCTATATTAGGATTGTTCAGGTAGAGTTCCGGCGTCCACTTATAACTTGCGGCTCCCGATGCTGAGAACTGCATGACCTCTCCCGAGCATATAGCCGTATCTGTGGTAGGGACTTGCAGGAAGTCTCCCGGGTTGACAATAATGGATATCGTATCGTATCGCCAGCACCCTATGGGGTCCTTGGCCCCGAAGACCAGGTCTTTGGACTGGTCCGCGACAAAGAAGTAGTTCGCCAGGTTATGGATCGAGTTGATGTCCTGGTTTACCCTCCATTGGTACATATAATTTTGAGAGTAAGGAGTTACTGTAGGCTCTAATAACACTGTATCATATTGACACACCACCAAATCAGGTCCGAGGTCGATCACATCAACAATAGGGCGTTTGAACAAGTGCAGTTCGCGAATACTGTCACACCCGTTCAGCGCCGGGAAAGTGTCGTAATAAATACCGGTTTCTGTATAGCCATACAGATCCTGGCCGGGACAGATAGAATCATAAAATACGGAAACAGGCACTTCTTTTACAAATACACAGACCGTGGTATCAAAAGCACAACCAAAGTCATTAACCACGTTATAAGTAAAGCATCTTACGCCCGGAGTGTCCATTTTAGCCATTGCAGTACCATTGTTGGCCGCATAGATCTCAGGTGCCGGGGACCAGTATTGGTTGACCACAACATTTTTGAAAGAGTCTAATTTAGATTGGAATTTAGGATCGAAATTGATACCCCAGAAGAAGATGAAGCCGTTATCCGAAGCCAGGTTGTCGGTGATCTGGACCGTCCAGGAACCATTTAAAGGACAACCGATAAGATTGCTGAAGTTCTGGAAAGGCTTATAGCTACCTGCAGGTAAAGAGCTACCCGGGGTCAGTCCCGGAGAAGGCACCAGGAAGCCGGGCACATTATTTTGTGTCAGCATAGTGCCCCAGGCTGCATTCTGGGCGAAGGTGTAAGTCCAGCCGATACCGGGGATGTTATTACCCGGTCCCGGGTCATTAGGACCACCCAGGAAGGTACCGCCACCACCAGGATATTCTTTCATTACAGCGCTCTGGCCGTTAGGACAAATAATTCTCATTTCAAGATCACCAAGGTAACTGTGCTCCATGTTAATATATATAGAAACATCATTGGCAGAGGTGATCACTTCTGCAGCATCAAAACAGTCTGCGGTGATAGAAGTCTGGTAAGATACCCCGCTACCATCGGGTAAGAATGTAGTATCAGCTACCGGTGGTGCACAGATCTCTCTTACCATTTTGAAATCTGCAGTACCGGTCAGCGTTAAGGTATCATACTGACAAATGGTATCTACTGTACCGGTCCCGGCAAAATTCGGTATTTGGGTTACAAATACTTTCATTGATTTTTGTTTGTAACATTGAGCAGCCGTATCAGTAACCGTCAGTAAGACCTGGTAAATACCGGTGGCCGGGTAGCTGTGGTTGACCGTTTGCGTGAAGTAGGTAGTACCGTCACCCATATCCCATTTATACGTAGTGTTGGTGGTATCGGTAATGGGGTTATAATAAGGGTGTCCGCTCAGGGTAAAATTCTGACCAATACAGGTCTTAGTCACCCTGGTGGTACCGTAGGGTACCAGTTGCGGGTTCCCGGAGATATAAGCACTGTCTATGCTACAAGGAATGAGACAACTTACCGCTGCGTCAAATCCGGCAGCCGTATTGGCGCCATCAGTGACCATTCTTACGGTTAAGGCGCCCTGCACGTTATTGGCTATAGTTACAGGTGGTATCGAATTCCCGGTATAAACGCCTAAAAGCGGGGCTGCAGTTGAAGTCCCGTTGTAGATATACAAGAAGTCCGCGTTGTTTTCTAAAGCAAAAGAATTGAACGAGATATTAACGGCAGTACCTGCTGTAGCCGGGGTAAAGGTTACCGAACCATTTACATTGTTGGAATAGTTTCCGGTAGCACCGCCATTATCGTAAAAGTTTACAATACAATCATTAACCACCTGGTTACCCGTGGTCGGCATCGTTATGGTAGTCTGTGCCACTGATGCAGAAATGACTCCCAAAAACAATGCAGTTAAAATGAGAAGCGATTTTTTGCAATAATTCATGTCTTAAATAGATTAAACTAGTTATAGGGATTAGTTGGACTTATAATTCTTAAAGCCAGTAATAAAAAGTACTTTGTTCGTACCATTGATCCAGTATCCCGAATCACCGTATTCAAAGAATTTAAGATCATATTTCAGTGGGTTGAAAGTAGCGGCATTATACGGACCTGCAGTGAGGTCGGGAACATATTTGTTGAATAAGGGTTGGCTGTTCAGTGCCGGAAATTTATCCTGGGCGGTTGCCGCATCCAGTTCAACTACCTTTATTCTTTTAGTTAAGAGTTCATTCAGTACTTTTAAGCGATCCGGGTCGCTGTTCAGTACCTGATCCAGGCTGCCTCCGTATACTTCTGCAATTCTCGGATCAACAACTTGATTACCATTAGTTTGTGCCTGAGATAGGGTGCTCAGGCTCAATGATGTGGCTATAAAGAATAATAATCTGTTTTTCATGAACTTTAAAATTCTGAGTTAATAAGCTACTACTTAGTGTAGTAGACAGCCTAAAAGTACCAAAAGTTGGTGAATTTGGTAATAAAATTATAATTTACTTTGCCAAAACTTCAAAATATATGCTCACACTCATTTCTAATATCAAATCCCTGGTGCAGGCCAGGAGTGAAAATGTACTGCGCGTAAATGGCCTGAACATGAAATACCTTCCCCAGATCGATGACGCCTATTTGATCATTGAAAACGGATTGATTCATTCATTTGGTAAAATGAGCGAACTGCCCATGTTGCAATTTTCGGAAACTTTCGATGCTTCCGGCCGGCTCATCTTACCTACCTGGATAGATTCCCATACTCACCTTGTTTACGCG